>CAISLL010000115.1 GCA_903886165.1 uncultured beta proteobacterium
GGATGCCTTTGTTGCCCAGCATTACCTGAACGTGCCCGCACCACCGTCGCTGGTGGTGAGTGTGCCGGTCGACAAAGGCCTGCTGCAGGCCCTGACCGAGCAAACCGGTGTCAAGGTCAGTGCGGTGCACAACCCGCGTGAACAGCGCCGCGTCTGGCTGGAAATGGCACAAACCAATGCCGCGCTGCAACTGGCCCGCTTGCTGGCAGAAGAAGGTTCGCAACAGGCGCGCACCCGCGCGCTGGTGGAGGCGCTGGACCTGCCGCTGGAAAACCTGGAAGACCTGCGGGTGGAGTGTTTTGACATCTCCCACACCGCTGGTGAATCCACACAAGCCTCCTGCGTGGTGTTTCACCATCACAAGATGCAAAACGCCGAGTACCGCCGCTTCAAGATCAACGACATCACCCCCGGTGACGACTACGCCGCCATGCGCCAGGTGCTGCTGCGCCGCTACAGCAAGCTGGCCGAAACGCTGACTGAGGCCAAACGCAGCGGCGAAACCCCTGCGGGCACGGGACGCTTGCCTGACCTGGTGCTGGTGGACGGCGGCAAGGGCCAAGTCTCGATGGCGCGTGAAGTCTTTACACAACTGGGCCTGGACTTGTCACTGATTGTGGGCGTGGAAAAAGGCGATGGTCGGCGCATTGGCCTGGAAGAACTGGTGTTTGCTGACGGACGCGACAAGGTCTACCTGGGCAAGGATTCTGCGGCCCTGATGCTGGTGGCGCAGATCCGCGACGAAGCCCACCGCTTTGCCATCACCGGCATGCGCGCCGCCCGCGCCAAGGTGCGCATGGACGGCGGCAAGCTCGAAGACATTCCCGGCATTGGCCCCAAGCGGCGCGCGCGCCTGTTGCAGCGATTTGGCGGGGTGCGCGGTGTGGCACTGGCGTCGGCCGACGACATTGCGCAGGTAGAAGGGATTTCGCACGATTTGGCACAGGAAATTTACCGCGCACTGCATTGAACGGTGCGGGGTTTGTGGCCAAGCGCATGCCACAATTGAAGGATGTTCTGGACCATACCAACCCTCATGACCTGGGCGCGCATTGTCGCGATCCCGCTGATTGTGGGCGTGTTTTACCTGCCGATCGAGACCTCCACCAAGAATGAGTGGGCGACGATGATGTTTGTGGTGTTTGCCGCCACCGACTGGCTGGACGGTTATCTCGCGCGCAAGCTCAACCAAGTGTCAGCTTTTGGCGCCTTTCTGGACCCAGTGGCTGACAAGATTCTGGTGTGTGCCTCGGTGCTGGTGCTGGTGCATTTGGGCCGCGCCGATGTGTTCGTGGCGCTGATCATCATCGGCCGCGAAATCGCCATTTCAGCCCTGCGTGAATGGATGGCGCAGATTGGCGCTGCCAAGAGTGTGGCGGTGCACATGATTGGCAAGCTCAAGACCACGGCGCAAATGGTCGCCATTCCGTTCTTGCTGTTTGACGGTGTGCTTTTGGGCTTGATCGACACGCACCTCTGGGGTGTCTGGCTGATCTGGATTGCGGCCATCTTGACGGTCTGGTCGATGGTGTATTACCTGCAAAAAGCCCTGCCTGAGA
>CAISLL010000116.1 GCA_903886165.1 uncultured beta proteobacterium
CTTCAAGAAATCGGGCATAGGGTTCGGGCATATTCGACAGGTAGTACAACCCCGCCACGCCCTCCTTCGCCTGCCGGCGCGCATGCAACAGCTGCAGCAGTGCCACGGTCTCTCGGATCGGCGTCAGTTGCTCGCCAATGCCGCGCACCAGATCGCCCATGGCATCGGCGGGTAAATCAAGCCGGCTGGCGGTGCGGGCAATGACTGCATCCATCGCCAGAACACCCCGGTCGAAGTCATGCCAATCGGGGTGTCCAAACATCTGGTGTGAGAGCTTCGCTGCGTCCTGTGCTGTTGCCGCACGCTCAGGAAAGGCCTGCAGCAACAGTTTCCCAGGTTGCCATGTGAACAGCACGGCACCAAAGTCAAACACGATATTCATATGCCAAGAGACTCCGTCTTGATGGTCTTGAAGGACCGACGCAACGCGCCAGCCACTTGTGTGTTTTGGGCACCCGTGATGCGCACCTCAGGTGTGCCATGCCATTGCGCACATTCCCATATGGCACGGGCGACGTCTTGCACTTGGGTTTCGCTCCAAGTCATGCCCGCTTGCATGAACAGCGACTTCACCTCGAAAACACCTTGGGACCGATGCGCCTTGGCGTCCAGTCGCCCGATCAGTTGCCCCCGGCACAGTATCGGCAGCACAAAATAACCAAACACCCGTTTGGGCTCTGGCGTGTAGCACTCCAGCCGGTAGTCAAAGCCAAACAGGGCGGCGGCGCGCTCGCGGTCCCACACCACCGGGTCAAACGGCGACAACAATGTGGTGTGAGTGGCCGCCAGCGTGCCCGCCACCACCTTCTTCAGCAGTGGCGTCTGGCTGGCATGCACATAAGCCGGTGCATCCCAGCCCTGCACCGTCACTTGCAGCACGGTGCCGCTCGCCACCAACGGCGCCAAATCGGCATCTTTGAGACGCGGCTTCATGCGAAAGTAGTCATGAACCCAGCGTGCCTGGGTGATGCCCAGTGCAGCGATGGATTTTTCCAGGAACTGCTGCGCGGCATCAGGCGCGGGTGCAGTGCCAGTCATGGGTGCGGCAGCAAGTTGCGGCGCGACCCGCTCGGCCAGGTCATACACCCGTTGAAATTTCTCGCGCCGGGCCACCATCAATTCACCGGAGGCAAACAGCGCTTCCAGCCAGCGCTTCTCATCCTTCCAGCCCCACCAGGCAGAGCCATGGGCGTCCTTGCGTTCAAAGTCGGACGATTTCACCGCCCCCTGTTGACGAATGTGGTCCAGCAAGGCATCCAGATGCGGTCGCTGGTGCAGATGGCTTTGCCGCGCGCTGGTAAGCCCCCAGTGGGCGCGGCAGTCGCGGTTATAGCTGCGATGCAGCAACAGGTCGTCGATGGGGGCAAAGCTGGCCTCATGGGCCCAGGTCTCGAACACTTGGCCCTGGGCCAGCGCCTCGTCCAGCCAGTGTGGCGGGTAAGGGCCGAGACGCGAAAAAAGCACCAGGTAAGGACTGCGCGCCACCACATGAATGGTGTCAATCTGCAGCAGGCACATGCGCGAAATGCATGCGCACAGGGCGGCGGGTGTGGCGGTTTTGGCGGGTGGCTGAAGCAAGCCTTGCGCTGCGAGGTGCAGTGCCCGGGCCTGCGCAAGCGTCAGCTCAATCATCGGGCTGCGCCTGAATCAACCGCCCGAAGGTCCACCATCAAGCGCGCAGCTTGGTCAGCAAACCGGCGGTGGACGCGTCCAGGCCGGCGACATTGCCACTGTGCAAGCGCGCCTCCACGTCCTTGGCCAGCACCTTGCCCAGCTCCACACCCCATTGGTCAAAACTGTTGATGCCCCAGACTGCGCCACTGACAAACACGCGGTGCTCCTGCAGCGCAATCAACGCACCCAAGCTGGCCGGGCTCAACTCATCCAGCAGCAAAAACGTGCTGGGCCGGTTGCCGGTGAAATGTTTATGGCCGCCAACGTCGGCCTTGCCCAACATCAGTGCCTGAGCCTGCGCCAGCACGTTGGCCAGCAGCAGGGTGTGGTGGCCGGGTAGGCTGTGTATGGGGGTTTTGACGGCCACCAACTCCACCGGCACCACGTCCGTGCCCTGGTGCAGCATCTGAAAATACGCATGCTGGCCATTGGTGCCAGGTTCACCCCAGATCACCGGCGACGTGTCATAGTGCAAGGCCTGGCCATCGGCATCGACCCGTTTGCCATTGCTCTCCATTTCAAGCTGCTGCAAGTAGGCCGGGTAACGCTTCAAGGCGCTGTGGTACGGCGCCACCGAGCGACTGGTAAAACCATGGAAGTTGCGGTACCACACGTCCAGCAGGCCCAGCCGCACCGGCAGGTTCTGCGCCAGCGGGGCGACTCTGAAGTGCTCATCCATGTCATGTGCACCGGCCAGGAATTCCTTGAACCCCTGCGCCCCAATCGCAATCGCCAGCGGCAGGCCAATCACCGACCAGACTGAGTAACGTCCGCCCACCCAGTCCCAAAAACCAAAGGTGGTCCGGATGCCAAAGGCATTGGCCGCTGTCACGTTGGTGGTGAGTGCAGCAAAGTGCCGGGCAATGTCGGTGCCGCCCTGCCCCTCGAACCAGGCCTTGGCAGACTGGGCGTTGGTCATGGTCTCGATGGTGGTGAAGGTCTTGCTGGCCACCAAGAACAGCGTGCTCTCAGGCTTGACCTTGCGCAGCACTGCGGCGAGTTCATGGCCGTCGACATTCGAGACAAAGTGAAAGCGTTTGCCGGGGCTGACAAACTCGTCCAGGGCCAGCACCGCCATTTGCGGCCCCAGGTCTGAGCCGCCAATGCCGATGTTGACGACGTCGGTGATGGCCTCATCGGCGCGCACCGTCTCCGCAAAGGCCAGCATGGTGCCAAGTGTGGTTTGCACCTCATGCAACGTCTCTGCCATGTGCCGGTGCACCGACTGTGTCGGCATGGCGGGGTCGTGCGGCGGCGTTCTCAGCAGCCAATGCATCACCTGGCGGCCTTCGGTGGTGTTGATGGCGGCACCGCTGAACATGGCGTCGCGGTGCGCTTCAAGACCGGTTTGGCGCGCCAGTTCCAGCAACAAACCCTCGGTGCCCGCATCAATCAGGTTCTTCGACAGGTCGGCAAACACATGGGGCGCACTTTGGCTGAAGGCAGCAAAGCGTTGCGCATCGGCCGCAAAGGCCTTGCGCAGGTCAAACGCCTGACCGCTTGTGTCAAATGCGGCTTGTAATTGGCCCCAAACGGGGGTCTGGTCACATCGGCATTGGGTCATGGTGAATCTCCCTGCGAGTTGCTGAAAGGCTTAACGCGAAAAAAACGAGATTGTCATTGCCGACTTGATCAGCAATGACAGACTGGGCTCAAGCAGCCCTTAACAACTGGTCCAGCTTGCCTGCATCCACACAAAAGGCCCGGAGGCCTTCGGATAGTTTTTCGGTGCCCATGGCATCCTGGTTCAGGGCGAAACGGAAGCCGGCTTCGTCATAACTCAGGTGCGACAAGTTCAGCGCCAGCGCGGCTTGCGGGTCCAGCACACGCGGCAACGGGGCGTCCGTAGCGGCCAACTGGGCCAGCAGCTCCGGGCTGATGGTGAGCAAATCGCACCCAGCCAGCGCGGTGATTTGGCCGATGTTGCGAAAACTGGCCCCCATCACCTCGGTCTTGATGCCAAACTTTTTGTAGTAATTGAAGATTTGCATGACCGACCGCACGCCGGGGTCGTTCGCGCCCGCGTGGTCGGCTTCGACCCAGGTGGCACCGGCAGATTTTTTGTACCAGTCGTAAATGCGCCCGACAAACGGCGAGATCAGTTGCACCTTGGCCTGGGCGCACGCCACCGCTTGGCAAAACGAGAACAGCAGGGTCAGGTTGGTATGAATACCACGCTGCTCCAGCTCGGCGGCAGCCTGGATGCCCTCCCAGGTGGCTGCCACCTTGATGAGCACCCGGTCAATGTGAATGCCCTGCCCCTGGTACAGCTCAATCAGGCGTTCGGCACGGGCCACGCTGGCGCTGGTATTGAAGCTCAGACGCGCATCGACTTCTGTGGAAACCCGCCCCGGAATGATGGACAGGATCTCGCAGCCAAAACGCACCAGCAGGCGGTCAGTGATTTCATCCAGGGTGCGGCCCCGGAACTCCTTGACCGTTTCCTGCAGCAACGAGCGGTACTCGGGCTTTTGCACCGCTTTCAGGATCAGCGACGGGTTGGTGGTGGCATCCGTCGGCTGAAACACTTCAATTTGCTTGAAATCGCCAGTGTCAGCCACCACGGTGGTGAATTGTTTGAGGGCATCGAGTTGGTTCATGCTGACATTATCCAACTGCGGCGTGCATCACCCATACAAACCGGTTACAGCGCTTGGCGCAGCATGGTGCACAGCGGGCGTAACGACCCTGTTTTGAACACGGGATGGGAAAAATCAAACGGCGGGTACGGTGGTGGGTCAGCTGGAGAATCAGATTTCTATAAAATTATGACCTGCAGACCTTATTTAATAAGCGTTAGTAGCTCTCTAATAAATAGCATCAAGTCGCCACTACCACCGACACGCCGTGGTCGGCCAGCGTCAGTCCGACCTCGCTGCCCAGCGACAGCACATCGGCGAGGTCGGGTGAGACCACAAAAATCGGGCCCAGCGAGGTGTCAAAGGTGTACTCAAAAAAGCTGCCCAGGTAAGCCAGCTTGCGCAAAGTAGCCGCCAGTCCGCTGCCATCGCGGTGGATGTGCCAGGCTTCGGGCCGCACCGCCACCTTGACCGACCCCGTCGCCACGGCCTGGCGAGAGGTGATCGACAGCGGCCCAAGCTGGACCACGCCCGCCGCATCAGCAACCCCAGGAAACAGCATGGCTTCGCCCATGAACCCCGCCACAAACTCACTGCCAGGGCGCTCGTACATGTCTTGAGGCGTGCCGCGCTGGGCGATCAGGCCGTCGTTCATCACAATGATCTGGTCACTCACCGCCAGCGCCTCACTCTGGTCGTGGGTGACATAGGCCACAGTCAACTGCAGTCGCTGCTGCAAGCTTCGAATTTCCTCACGCATCTCGCGGCGCAGGCGGGCATCCAGGTTGCTCAAGGGTTCATCAAACAGCAACACGCCGGGCTCAAGCACCAAGGCTCGCGCCAACGCCACACGTTGCTGCTGGCCACCCGAGAGTTCGCTGGGCAGGCGCTCGTCATAACCCACCAGGCCGACGTTGCCCAGGGTTTCAATCGCGCGCCGCGAGGTTTCGGTTTTTTCGATGCCGGACATCTTCAGGCCATACATCACGTTTTCCACCACGTTCATGTGCGGAAACAGCGCGTAACTCTGGAACATCATGCTCACATTTCGGTCAGCCGGGCCGAGCGTGGTGACATCCTTGCCGTCCATGATGATCTGGCCGCCAGTGGGGGTTTCCAGCCCGGCGATCATGCGCAGCACCGTTGTTTTTCCGCAGCCTGAAGGGCCAAGAATGGTGGTCAGCGAGCCTTTTTCGATCTCGAAATTCACGCCCTTGATCACCAAAGGCGCACTGGCATCCATGCCGTAACGCTTGGTGATATTTTTAAATTCAACGCCGTGGTTCATGGTGTTCTCTTGTTCGATTTCAGTGCGCCGCCATGGGCTTGATGACCACACCGGTCTTGCGCCGCCCCAGTTTGCGCTCGCCCACCAAAAACTGGATCAGCGCAATGGAGGCTGACATCAAGATGATCAGCACCGTGCAATAGGCCAGCGCCACACCGTAGTCACCGTTGCCGACACGACCAATGATGTAGGTGGTGGCCAGCTCGTTTTCAGCGGTGACCAGGAAAATCACCGCGCTGACCGTGGTCATGGCGCGCACAAAGCTGTACACCAGCGCCGCTACCAGGGCAGGTTTGAGCAAGGGCAAGACAACAAAACGCAGGGTCTGGAAGGTCGATGCGCGCAGCATCAGCGAGGCTTCGTCGAGTGACTTGTCCAACTGCTTGAAAGCCGCCGTGCCGGCGCGCACCCCCACCGGCAGGTTGCGGAACATGAAACACAACACGATGATCAGCCCCGTGCCAGTGAGCTCAACCGGCGGCACGTTGAAGGCCAGGATGTAGCTCACACCCAATACGGTGCCAGGAATGGCAAAGGCCAGCAGGGCAATGAACTCGAACCCGCCCTGGCCACGAAACTCGGTACGTGCCAGCAGGTAGGCAATCAGCAGGCCGACCGTGGCCGTCATGGGTGCCGACAACCCGGCTAGCTTGACGGTGGTGAACAGTGAACTCCAGGCGGTGCCGGCCCACACCAGGCCAAAGTCACCCCACTCCAGCCCGAATGCAGTTTTAAAGTGCGCCAGCGTCAGGGTGTAGTCGCGACCCCAGGTTTGCACAAACCCACCGGCAAAGGCAAACAGATAGACGATCACCGTGAAGGCCAGCCACGGGTACACCACAAAGTTGAGCAGGCGGCGCACACCGTCCGGCAAAGCCATGGGTATGCCAGCGTCTCCCTTGCCACTGACGGTGGTGTAGTTTTGTTTGCCCAGAAGGCCTCGTTGCATGGCAAACACCGCCAGGGCAAACAAGGTCAGAATCCAGGCCAGCGAGGCCGCGCGGCCCTGGTCATACTGGGCGCCCACAATGGCAAAGAAAATATCGGTTGACAGCACCGAATACTGGCCACCCACCACCACCGGGTTGCCAAAGTCGGCAATACTTTCAATGAAACCCACCAGAAACGCATTCGCCAAACCTGGCTTGAGCAATGGCAAGGTGACTGTGAAAAATGTCTTGCGGCGGCTGGCGCGCAAAGTCTGCGCGGCTTCTTCCATGCTGGGCGCCACACCTTGCACCACACCACGCATGATCATGAAGGCAATCGGCGTGAAGGCAAACAACTGGGCGATCCAGATGCCGAACAAGCCGTAAAACCAGCGGGTCGGCTGGATACCAAAGGCGTACTCCAGAAACTGGTTAACCACGCCGGCGCGGCCAAACAGCAAAATCAGGCCCAGTCCAACCACAAACGGCGGCGTGATGATGGGCAACAGTGCCACCACCCGCAAAGGCGTCTGCACCCGTGGCCCGGCGCTGCGCTCGGCCAACAAGGCCATCATGGTACCCATGATGACTGTGCCAGTGGCGGTCAGCAGTGCCAGAAACAAGGTGTTCCAGGCCACACCACAGCGCACGCCACCACTGAGGCAACTCAGACCCCAAATGCGCTCATGGCCAATGCGGTCAAAAATCGCCGATGCCGCCCACTGGCCTTCTTCGTTCAAGAACGCCCCATACAGGGCCTTGGTAACCGGAAAGGCGATGAACAGGAGCAATAGGGCCGAGCAACTTACCACCGCCGAGGCAATAAACAAGTCGCCCTTGAAATAACCCCGCCGCGCGATGCCGAAGGCCGTCAGCATCACCAGCGCCAGCAAGGCCATGAAGGCCCCGATGCCAATGCCGAACTGGTTGACGGCCAGCTCGCCAAACTGCGTGTTCAGCACGGCAAATGACCAGCCTTTGGCACCCACCATGAAACCACTGAGCAGCAAGCCGACAAACCCCACCAGCCCCCCGGCAAGCAGCCAGCTGCCCTGCAACTTGCCCGGTGGAACCAGCAGGCCCATGGCAGCCACGCCCAACCCGGCCAGGCCCAGGGCCAGCCAGATGCGCCCATGAAAAACGGCCTGCAGCAGACCATTGGCAGTCTCGGAACCGCCAAAGATCTGCGGTAACACGCTGTACCAGGCCGTGTCTTGTATAGCGTACCAAGGCAGCAGCAGGTAGGCCAGCAAGCCGATGACAAGCCACAGCCGTATGGCTTGGTTGGGGGTTTTGTTCACTGCATCAACGGGGCAGCGAGTTGACTTCTTTTTCCCACTTGGCAATCAGGCGCTTGCGCTCGGCCGAGGCACCGTACTTGGCGTAGTCGTAGTTGATGAACTTGATCTTCTTGAAGTCGGGCACGTTCTTGTCCACCTTGGCGCCCTTGTTCGACGGCACCTGGAACTGCTTGGCAGCGGCGGCCATTTCCTGCGCGGCTGGTGTCAAGGCCCATTCGTAGAACTTCTTGGCGGCTTCCAGGTTGCGCGCTCCCTTGATGATGCTCATGGAGCCAATTTCCGCGCCGGTGCCGTCCGTGGGCGTGATGGCTTCCACCGGAAAGCCGTTGAGTTTTTCACCCGGCGCGTCGTGCACAAAACTGATCGAAACGGTGGTTTCGCCACGCGCCGCCGCCTTGATCGGACCGGTGCCGCTGCGGGTGTACTGGCTGATGTTCTTGTGCAGCTTTTTCATGTACTCAAAGGCCTGATCTTCGCCCATCATCTGCACCAGTGTGGCCACCATGGTGTAAGCCGTGCCGCTGGAGGCCGGGTTGGCCACCTGGACTTCACCCTTGAGTGCGGGGTTCAGCAGGTCATTCCATGTCTTTGGAATCGGCAGTTTTTTCTTCGCCAGCAACTCGGTGTTGTAGCCAAAACCCAGCGGACCAGAATAAATGCCTACCGTCTTGTACCCTGACTGAGCTGCCTGCTGCTGTGCCCAAGTCTGCAACTGTGGCAGAGTTGCAGACTTGTACTCCAGCGACAGGCCGGATTCCGCCGCCTGCAGATGCGGGTCACCCGTGCCGCCAAACCAGATGTCGGTCTTGGGGTTGTCCTTTTCAGCAATCAACTGGGCCAGCGCCTCGCCCGAGCCTTTCATCGAAATATTGACTTTGGTGCCTGTGGTTTTGGCATACACCGTGCCGATCATGTTGCACCACTCGGCTTGCACCGAACAAATCACATTGACAGTCTGCGCTTGCACAAACCCGCTGGCCGCAGCCAGAGCCGACACAAGGAACAACTTTTTCATCACATCTCCAATATTCCCGGGAAATCCAGGCAGTTTCATAAAAGTGTCACTGTACCGTCATTTATCGGCATTGACTTCTGGAGGAAACGCCAAGTTTGCGCTGAATCAACCCTTTTCAGATAGTCATCGACCGAACACAACGCGGGAAACCAAGTGCCACTTTCGATTCAATATCTTTTAATCCGATCTCTGTTCAACTATTTCTAAATCATCCGTGTCGTCGTTGCTTCGCCTTGACGCGCGTCTTCTCTGCCTGCGGTTTCGCGCCCAGACACAAATGACTTGGAAACCGAATCAGGCATCACCTGGCGCATCGTGCTGCTTGAACTGCACCACATTGCCTTCCGGGTCGTGACCATCGAGCACGGTGGCACCCCGAAAGTGCCAGGCACCCGCGAGCGGTTTCAAAAAACCGCCGGTCGCTTGCGCTGCGACACCTACCGCGTCCAGACTGGCAACCACAAAGGTGGGTTTGATCGGCATGTCTTCACGTACCCTGGGCGGCTGGTCAATCTGGATGCCGGCAGCAATCTTGGCCGGTATGGCATGTACCACTACCTCCAGACCATGGCCGCGCAACACATCATGCGAGGCAGCTTCCTCAAATGCCACCAAATCCAGGGTTCTGCGGTAAAACGCCGAAACTCTTTTTTTGTCTTTGGCAAAGATCACCACGCCTTGGTGGATCGGGGCATCAGGTCGGCTCATTGAGCACCTCCAAATTGATCGCCAGTGCGGCAGGTTTCAAGTCGGCTTGGGAACCACGCGCAACGTGGCCAGCAAAATGGCGCGGTCTTCTGGATCAGGCAGAGCTGCGATGCGTTGCTCGGCACTGGCGTAGTGCGTGGCATGCTGTGCGGCGCTGCCTGCGCAATGGGCGGCGTTGGCCATCACTGCGTGGCAGATGGCCACCTCCCAGGCTTCACTGTCGTGACCAGTGAAATAGTCATATGCCAGTGTCGCATGGGCGATCGCATCACTGGCATGACCAAGCAGTGCATGCACCTGACCCAACAGGAGGTGGCCCAAGGCAAAATTCTTTTCATTGCCAATCGCTCGCCACAGGTGCACGGACGCGTGTGCGGCGTCCAGCATCTCCTGATCTTCTCCCGGCGTTCGGGTTGACTGCTCGGACAGGGACCAGGCGCGATTGTTCGCCTCCGAAGCCAGCCTGCGCCGCCAGCCGGCTTCGTCTGTGGGTGTGTGCGGTGCGTTCATTGGTGAGAGATCCTTCAGAGACAGTCTTAGGGGAGGTTTATACCAAAAGGCAGGCCACCTGAGAATCCCCACGAACCGTCAACAGGCTGGGGACCTGCTCTGAGCACTGCCCCTGCGCTTTCGGACAACGGGTGCGAAACACGCAGCCTGAGGGCGGGTTGAGCGGCGAGGGCAGATCACCCTGCAACAATTGCACCACCTTGTTGCGTTCCAGTTCAGGGTCGGGGATGGGAATGGCGGAGAGCAGCGCTTGCGTGTAGGGGTGGCGCGGGTCGTCATACAAGGCACGCTTGTCGGCAAACTCCATCGCCCGGCCGAGGTACATCACCATGACGCGGTGGCTAATGTGGCGCACCACCGCCAGATCGTGTGCGATGAAGATCAGCGCCAGACCAAACTCGGCTTGCAGTTCTTTCAGCAAGTTGATGATTTGCGCCTGGATTGACACGTCAAGCGCCGACACCGGCTCGTCGCAGACGATCAGCCTGGGCTGCAGGATCAGTGCGCGCGCAATGCCGATGCGCTGGCACTGCCCGCCCGAAAACTCGTGTGGATAGCGGTTGATCTGCTGCGCGGTCAGTCCCACTCGGCCCATGATGGCGCGGACTTTGGCCATCACCTCGTCGTGACTCATGGCCGGGTGGTGCGTGCGCAGCGGCTCGGCAATGATCTGTGCCACCGTCATGCGCGGGTCCAGGCTGGCCAGCGGGTCCTGAAAAATCATCTGGATGTCTTTGCGCACCGACAACCAGGCCGTCTCGGACGCGCCCTGCATTTCCTGGCCCAGCCACTTGATGCTGCCAGAGTTGGCCGGGTTCAGGTTGAGCAGGGCCCGCGCCAAAGTTGATTTGCCGCAGCCTGACTCTCCTACCACGCCGAGGGTTTCGCCCGCAAACAGGTCAAACGAGATGCCGTTAACGGCTTTCAGGCTGCGCGCCGGTGTCCAGGGCCAGCCCTTGCTGTCCTTGATCTGGAACTCGACGCGGACATCGCGCACCGACAAAATGGGTTGTCTGGTCTCAGCCATGGGTAAGCTCCGATGCGACTTGGCCTTGCACCGCAGCCAAGTCGCGGTGGCAGGCACGCAGGTGGCCCGTGGTACCCGGTACGGATTGCAGCAGCGCCAGCCTGTCGTGGCATGGCGCATCGACAAATGCACAACGCTCACTGAACGGGCAACCTTTGGGCAGGCGTGCCATGTTGGGTGGTGCGCCAGGTATTGCCAACAGCGAATCTTCATCACGGTCCATGCGCGGCACCGCCTTGAGCAGGCCCAGCGTGTACGGATGGCTGGCCGACTTGAACAACTGCTGCGCGTTGCCCTGCTCCATCACACGCCCGCCATACATCACCACCACCTGGTCGCACAGACCGGCCACAACACCCAGGTCGTGGGTGATCAGGACAATGGCGGTGCCGAAATCTTTCTGCAGGTCACGCAGCAACAGCAGCATCTGCGCCTGCACCGTCACGTCGAGCGCGGTGGTGGGCTCGTCGGCAATCAGCACCTCGGGTTCACACAGCAGCGCCATGGCAATCATCACACGCTGTCGCATGCCGCCTGAAAACTCGTGCGGGTACATGTCGATGCGCTTGGCGGCCTCGGGGATACGCACCGCGTCGAGCATGCGCACGCAAGCCGCACGCGCTGCGGTGCGATCTTGCCCCTTGTGCAGTTGCAGTACCTCAGTCATTTGACGCTCCACCGTCAGGTAGGGGTTGAGCGATGTCATCGGATCCTGAAAAATCATCGCCACGCGATTGCCGCGAATCTGGTTCAGCGCTTTCGCGGGCAACGTCAGCAGGTTTTGGCCGTGGTAAAGCGCCTGCCCTGTGGCGCTGCCATTTCGCGCCAGCAAGCCCATCAGCGCCAGCACGGTCTGGCTTTTGCCGGAGCCGCTCTCCCCCACGATGCCCAGCGTTTGCCCCTTGGCCAAGGCAAAACTCAGGCCGTTGACCGCGTACACGGTGCCGTCCTGCGTTGCAAAACTGACCGCCAGGTCTTTGACTTCAAGCAAGTTCATGGCGGCACCTAGCGGTCTTTGGGGTCGAGTGCATCGCGCAGCCCGTCACCAATGTAGTTGAAGCAATACAAGGCCGCCGACAGCATCAGCCCCGGAAAGATCAATATCCAGGGCGAGATCTCCATCACCTGCGCGCCGTCGTGAATCAGCACGCCCCAGCTGGTCATGGGCTCCTGGATGCCCAGTCCCAGAAACGACAGAACCGACTCGGTCAGGATCACACCCGGCACGGTGACCGTGGTGTAGATCACCACAATGCCCAGCAAGTTGGGCACGATGTGCCCGAAGATGATGCGCCGCGTGGGCACCCCAATGGCCCGTGCCGCCTCAACAAACTCCTTGCTTCGCAACGACAAGGTTTGCCCGCGTACCACCCGCGCCATGTCCATCCATGAAAACACCGTGATGGTGACCACCACGAGGTAAAACGCGCGGCCCAGCAGCGTGACCATCAGAATCGCGATCAGCAGATAGGGCACGGCGTACATCATGTCAACCACCCGCATCATCACCGCGTCCACCTTGCCACCCAGAAAACCAGCGGTGGCCCCCCAGACGATGCCCAGGCTCACCGATGAAAGTGTGGCCATCAACCCAACCAGCAGCGACACGCGCCCGCCGATGAGTGTGCGCACCAGCAGGTCGCGCCCGGAGTCGTCGGTACCAAACAGGTGCCAGTTTTGCAGCGTGGGGGGTTTGCTCATGGCGTCCCAGTCAGCGGTGTCAAAGGCATGCGGCAGCAGCCAGGGACCGACCACGCAGGCCAATGTGATCAGTGTGAGCAACCCCAGACAAAACACTGCCGCCTTGTTGCGCACGAAGCGCAAGCGCGCCGAACTCCACAGGCTATGCCCCTGCAGCTCGGGTTGCAGCGCCTGGCCCAACGTGGCCACCAGCGCGTCGTCTTTGTTCTTGAACATAGGCATCTATATATAAATATGACCTCTAGCCCTTATTTAATAAGTGCTAATAGCAATGCATTTAATAGCGAATCTTGGGATCGAGCAGGGCATAGGCCAGGTCCACCAGCAGGTTAAACAGCACCGTGATGACCGTTACCAGAACCACCAATCCCAGCACCAGGGTGTAGTCGCGGTTGCTGGCCCCGGTGACGATCAGCTTGCCCAGACCGGGCAGCGAAAACACCGATTCGGTGACCACCGCCGAGGTGATCGAGGAGATCGCCATTGGCCCGATCAGCGACACCACCGGCAAAAGCGCCGGCTTCATTGCATGGCGCAACACCAGCGTGCGCATTGGCAGACCTTTGGCGCGGGCAGTGCGTATGAAGTTGCTTCCCAATACCTCAATCATGCTGCCACGCATCACCCGGGCTATTGTTGCCACGTTGATGAAGATCAGCAGCGCCATCGGCAAAATCATGTAGCGCGGCGCAAAGCCGTCCCAGCCACCCGCTGGCGCCAGCCCGAGCCACAGCGCAAACACCAGAATCAGCAATGGTCCGATGACAAACGACGGAAACACGCTGCCGGCGCTGCTGACCATCATGGTCAGGTAATCAGCGATGCTGTTTTGCCGCAAAGCCGCCACCGTGCCCAGCCCCACGCCAATAAAAATGGCGATCAGCAGCGAGCCGCCGCCAATGGCCGCAGAGATCGGCAGCGCCTTCGCCACCAGGTCGTTCACGCTCCAGTCTTCGTAGCGAAAAGACGCGCCCAGGTCACCCTGCAGCAGGCTGCCCAGATACAGCAGATATTGTTTCCAGAGCGGTTCATTCAAGTGGTACTTGGCCTGCAGGTTGGCCAGCACCGCCTCAGGAATCTTGTGTTCGGTGTCAAACGGGCCACCGGGGGTCAGATGCAACAGCAAATAACACAGCGTGATCACTGCCAGCAGCGTCGGGATCGTCGCCAGCAAACGGCGCAGGGCATAAGTCCACATCAGCAAAACTCCGGTAACAAGTCAGCTGACCAGGCGCTTGTGGCGTTTGGTCTGCAAAAAACAAGCCGCCCACGCGGGTGCCGGGTTGGCACCCCGGGCAACACAAAAACTCAGTGCTTGATGATGTAGAACTCTTTGGCGCGATAACGGTCCATGCTGTTGGTGCTGGTGTAGCCCCCCACATAGGCCTTGACCAGGCGCGGCTGGGTGTACTGCAGCAGCGGCAGCATCGGGTAGTCGTCCATGATCATCTTGGCAGCTTGCGTCAAGAGCATCTTGCGCTTGGCAGGGTCAAGGCTCAGGTTACCTTCGTCGATGAGTTTTTCTGCCGCACGATTGCAGTTCTTCTGCGAGTTCTGGTCAGAGTCGCATTGCACCAGCGTCAAAAAGGTGGTGGCGTCGTTGTAGTCAGCCACCCAGCCGTTGCGGGCGATCTGAAACTCGCCGTCATTACGCTTCTTGATCAGCACCTTGAACTCCATGGCGTCGAGTTCCACCTCCAGGCCAAGCTTGGTCTTCCACTCGGAGGCGGCGAAAATCGCCATCTTCTTGTGGTATTCGCTGGTGTTGTAACTGAACTTCAACTTGGTGCCGGGTTTCACACCCGCTTCAGCGAGTAGTTTCTTGGCCTCGGCCACACGTTTATCAACCGGCCAGCTGACCCAGTCATAGGTGGTGGGTTCTCCACCTTCCATGCCTTCCACGAACACGCCATAGGCTGGCTTTTGTCCGTCAGCGGTGACGCGCTGCGCCAGGATGTCGCGGTCAATCACCATTGACAGTGCCTTGCGCACCTTGATGTCCTTGAGCAACGGGTCCGTGTTGAGGTAGGAGTAATAACGCAGCCCCAGCATCGGCGAGTTCTGGATTTCTTTCGGGTATTGGGCCTTGTATTTGTCGTATGTGCCGGGGGGCAACTGGTAGACCATGTCGTTTTC
>CAISLL010000117.1 GCA_903886165.1 uncultured beta proteobacterium
CGGCAACATCTCGCTGCTGATCCAGGACGACGACTGGGTGCTGTCGCCCACCTACGACATGTTGCCCATGCTCTACGCGCCGGTGGGTGGCGAGCTGGTCGCGCGTGACTTTGCCACCCAGTTCCTGCAACCTACGGCGGCCACGCTGCCCGAGTGGGAACCGGCCAAAACCCTGGCCGCCACGTTCTGGCAGACGGTGGCGCAAGATGCGCGGGTGTCCGAAGGGTTCCGCGCCATTGCGGCGGAAAATTTATGCAAAATCAGGCTGTAGTCCTTATGATTTAATCGTGAACAGCTATTTAATATATAGCGTTTTGACGGCCTGAAATATGGGGTCACAATGTCGCATTCAGGGAACGAGCACGCCGAACAATGACACGCATTTTTGACAACATCGACCAGGACCTGCTGACCACGCTACGCGGCACCATGCAAGTCTCCAGGCGTGCAGACTTTTGTGTGGGTTACCTCAATCTGCGGGGCTGGCAGGCGGTGGATGATTTGGTGCAACCCTGGAACCCGCTTGAGGGCCAAGTGTGCCGCGTGCTGGTGGGCATGCAGCGCCCGCCACATGAGGAAATTCGCGAGTTGCACCGACAGATCGAAGACGGTGGGCTGATCGACAACGCCACCGCCAGCCGTTTGAAGATCCAGTTTGCCGCCCACTTGCGCGAGCAAATCACCCTGGGCATCCCGACCGGACAGGACGAAGCCGGTTTGCGCCGTCTGGCCCGGCAACTGCGAGCCAAACAACTGGTGGTGAAGCTGTTTTTGCCTTATCCGCTGCATGCCAAGCTTTACCTTTTGTTCAGGGACGACATCAACAACCCGATCACTGGGTTTGTCGGCAGCAGCAATTTCACGCTGTCGGGTTTGTCGCGTCAGGGTGAGCTGAATGTCGATGTGTTAGACCATCTGGCCACCGACAAATTGGCGAAATGGTTCGATGCCCGCTGGCGCGACCGCTGGGCGCTGGACGTATCCGAAGACCTGGCGCAAATCATAGAAACCAGTTGGGCGGGAGAGGACGCGATTCCCCCACATCACATTTACCTCAACATTGCTTATCACTTAAGCACCGAGGCACGCGCAGGCTTGAGCCAGTTCCGACTACCAGCCCGCTTTGATCAGGAATTGTTTGAATTTCAGAAAAGCGCTGTCAAGATCGCAGCCCGCCACCTGCACCGCCGTGGTGGTGTGATGATTGGCGATGTCGTGGGTTTGGGTAAAACCATCATGGCGACCGCGCTGGCGCGTATGTTTGAGGACGATCTGGGTTACGAGACTCTCATCATCTGTCCGAAAAATCTGGAGCCCATGTGGGAAAGCTATCGCACCGGCTACGGCCTGCGCGGCATGGTGTTGCCGGTGTCGCAAGTCACCAAAAAGCTGCCCGGTTTGAAACGTTACCACTTGGTGCTGATTGACGAGAGCCATAACCTGCGCAACCGAGAAGGTCGGCGCTACAAAGCCATTGCGGACTACATCAAAAGCTGCGATGCCAAGGTGATTTTGCTCACCGCCACGCCGTATAACAAAACCAAGGCCGATTTGTCGTCACAGTTGCGCCTGTTCATTGACGAAAAAACCAACATTGGTATTCGTCCCGAACATCACATGCGCAAATGCGGCATGGGCGAAGCCGAGTTTGAGCGCAAGCACCAGTGCCGGGTCAACTCCATTCTGGCGATAGAAAAGAGTGACGAATTTGACGATTGGCGTGAGCTGATTCGCCTCTACATGGTCCGCCGCACTCGCAGTTTCATCATCCAGCATTACACCGAGGCTGATGCACAAGGTCGTCGCTTCATTGCTGGCAAAGACGGCGAAAAGCGCTACTTCCCGGTGCGCAAGCCGGTGTCATTGCAGTTCACGGTTGACGAGACCGATCCCGCTGACCGCTATGCCCGGCTTTACTCCCCGGCGGTAGTTGACCAGATCAACGCCCTGCATGTGCCGCGCTACGGGTTGGGTCTGTATGTTGACCCGTTGGCTGAAAAAGAGGCCACCGGCCCAGAACGCAAGATCATTGAAAACCTGGGCCGCGCTGGTAAACGCCTGATGGGTTTTTGCCGCACCAACCTGTTCAAGCGGCTGGAATCCAACGGCTTTTCCTTCTTGCAGTCGATCGACCGGCACATTTTGCGTAACCAGATTTACCAGTACGCCATCGAACAGGGGTTTGACTTGCCGGTGGGCGTGTTGGACGCGGGCCTGCTCGACCTGGAACGCGTCGATGAAGATGCCGATGGTGTCGAGGGCGACCCGGAAGACTTGCTGGACGGCTTGGTGGATGCCGCCACAGAAGCCGACGGCCTGCTGGACGACATGGCTCGCGCCAAAGCGGTTTACGCGCAATACGCTGGTCAATATAAAAAGCGCTTCAAGTGGATTCGCTCCAGCCTGTTCAAGCCATCACTGGCAGACAACCTGGCGCAAGACACCCAAGCGCTTTCTGAACTGCTCAGGCTGCAAGGACAGTGGGACCCGGCGCACGATCAAAAATTGCTGGCCTTGCATCGCCTCGTCACTCAAACACACGCCAAAGCCAAGGTGCTGGTTTTCACCCAGTTTGCAGACACCGCACGATATCTGGCGCGCGAGCTGCGCCACGCAGGCGTGTCCCATATCGAGGTCGCCACTGGTGCCAGCGCCGACCCCTTCGCGCTGGCCTGCAGGTTTAGCCCAAAGTCCAATAACAAAACGGTGTCCAAAGCTGATGAAGTGCGGGTGTTGATCTGCACTGACGTGTTATCCGAGGGGCAAAACCTGCAGGACAGCAATGTGGTCGTCAATTTCGACCTGCCCTGGGCCATCATCCGCCTGATCCAGCGCGCTGGCCGGGTGGACCGCATTGGCCAGCGGGCAGAAGAGATTCATTGCTACTCCTTCTTGCCTGCCGATGGTGTGGAACAGCTCATTCAGCTGCGCTCGCGCATTCGCCAGCGCCTGCAAGAAAACGCCGAAGTGGTTGGCACCGATGAGTCCTTCTTTGAGGACGAAGAGGCCAACACCATCCGCAACCTGTACACCGAGCAGCAAGGCGTGCTGGACGACAACGACGACGAGGTGGACCTGGCCTCGTACGCCTGGCAAATCTGGAAGCAAGCCACCCAAGACGATCCCGACCTGGCGCGCGCCGTCGAATCCTTGCCCCCTGTGGTCTATTCCGCCAAGGTATTTGCGGTGGATGAGGCGCGTTTTCCGCTGCTGGGTGCAGACGGGGCTCAAGGCGGCGCGCTGGTTTACGTCAAGTCCCCGGAGGGCAATGACCACTTGGCCTGGGTGGGTGCCAATGGCAAAACCGTGACCGAATCACAGTTTGCCGTGCTGCGCGCCGCCGAATGTGCGCCTGGCACACCTGCTGTGCCACGCTTGGCGCAGCACCATGAGCTGGTCGCACACGGCCTGCAACTGGCAGTGAGCCAGGACAAAGCGGTGGGCGGCGGCCTGGGCCGCCCCAGCAGCCCGCGCCGACGTGCCTATGAGCGCCTCAAACCCTACGCCACCGAGCAGATGAAAACGCTGTTTCGTGACGAAGAACTGGAGCGCGCCTTGGACGACCTCTACCAGCGCCCGCTGTTGGAAACCGCCGCCGACCTTCTCAACCGCCTGATGCGCAGCGGCGTGAACGACGAAGAGCTGGCCGGTGCCGTCAAATCCCTGCGCGAAGAAGCCCGCCTGACCTACACCGAAGACGACACTGCCCTGCGCGAGCCGCGCGTGGTGTGCTCGTTGGGGCTGGTGTGACACAACATCGCCGTTATATGAAAAATTGGCTTCTAGCCCTTATGTCGTATTCGCTTAAAGCTATTGTTTTTAAGTAAACCTCATGCCAACCCATCCAATTCCGCCGCGTGAAACACTTGAAGTCGAATTCAAGAGCGACCGTGATTGCTTGAGAGACGACGACCTGATTGAAGCGTTGATCTGCCTCGCAAACGCACAAGGCGGCACGCTGTATCTGGGTGTAGAAAACGACGGCGTAGTCACCGGGCTACACAGTTCTCGCCCGATGAACATTGGTGGTTTGGCCGCTTTGGTGGCCAACCGCACTGCACCCAGTTTGCAAGTGCGGGTTGAATGCCTTGTTTTGCAACCTGGTCGAGTGGCCGCCATTAGCGTGCCGCGCAGCCCAGAAATCGTTGCCCGCTCAGACGGACTGGTCAAACGTCGGCGCATGGATGCGCACGGTCAGCCCGAATGTGTGCCGTTTTTACCGCACGAATACCCCAGCCGCCGAGCCGACTTTCAGATGTTTGACATGTCGGCGGAG
>CAISLL010000118.1 GCA_903886165.1 uncultured beta proteobacterium
AAGTTTTTGGGTGTCGCTGGTGCGGGCGGCCTGCTGGACTCTCTGGCGCATCCATCGTTGTGGGTTTGGCAAAGTGCGGTGGTTGGTGCAGTGGTTGTGGCCGCCATGCTGTGGATGCCCTACGTGACCAAGGTCGTCCCGGCCACCATATTGGCGCTGGTGTGTGGTGTTGCCTGCTACGGTGTTTTGGGGTGGTTTGATCCGGCCTTGCTCGTGCTGGAGCACAACCCCTTGCTGGTGGGACCGCTAACCGACAGTGGCGCCAACCTGCTGGACACGCTGGGCATTCGTCTGCCGGGTATGGACTTGCTGCAACTGCCGACCTTGCTGCAGGTTGCCGTGCCGGCCCTGACGCTGGCCGTGCTGCTGTCGATCGATACGCTCAAGACCTGTCTGGTGATTGACGCCCTTACCAACACCAGCCATGACGCCAACCGCGAGCTCATAGGGCAGGGGGTGGGCAACATGGCCTCGTCACTGGCCGGCGGTATCCCGGGGGCGGGCACCATGGGTGCATCGTTGATCAATATTTCCAGTGGCGGCACCACCCGCACTTCGGGCCTCGTCACGGGGGTGTCGTCCTTGCTTGCACTGGTGTTTTTGGCGCCCCTGATTGCGTGGGTACCGGTTGCCGCATTGGCGGGTATCCTGATCGTTACCGGGTTTCGCATGATTGACCGGCACAGCATGGCGTTCTTTTACACGCCCGCCACCCGACTGGATTTTTTGGTGATTCTGTCGGTGATTCTGGTGGCAATTTTTGGCAACCTGATTGCGGCCTCGGGCGTCGGTGTGGCGCTGGCCATTCTGCTGTTCATTCGGGAGCAGACCCGCAGTTCGGTGGTGCGAAAGCGCACTGAAGGGGCTGCCATTTTTGCCCGGCGCCACAACGGTCCCGGTTCGTTGGCCTGGCCCGACTCGAAAGCCAATGATTCGGTTGTATTTGAGCTGCAGGGGAGTCTGTTTTTTGGCACTGCAAGTCAGTTGCACGCGGCGCTGGAGCCCGAAATTGCATCGCACAAGTATGTCATTTTGAGTATGCGGCGCGTGCAGTCGCTCGATGTCACGGCAACGCACGTGCTGGAGCAGATCAAGGACCAGCTGGAAAAAAACGATGGCTATCTGGTCTTTTGCGACATCCCCAAGGACTTGCCCAGTGGCTTGAAGATGAAGCGCTTCTTGAAGGACACCGGCGTCGTGCGGCCGACCAACAAGGCGTTTGCTTTCCGCCAGCTTGAAGATGCCTTGAAGTGGGTCGAATCCCGTGAACTGCCCCAGCACCCGGAGCTCGAACCGATGGCGGTGGTAACCGTCGATTTGTCCGCCATGCCACTGCTGTCGCAGGCCAGTGCCACAGATATTGATGCTTTGCAGGCACTTGCGAATGTTCGCACCGTACGGGCCGGCAAGAAAATTTTCAAGCAGGGTGGCAGCGATGACGCGCTGTACCTGATTCGCAGCGGCCTGGTGCAGGTGTCGGCGTCGTCGCACCGCAGGGATGGCTTTGAATTGGCCGAACTGGGCCCCGGCGATGTGCTGTGCAGCAGCGGGTTTTTGCAGTGCGAGTCTCCCGCACTGGAAGCGGTTGCGGTCTCGAATGCCGAGGTTTACGTGTTGTCGCGCGCGGCCCTGGATGCGTTGGCAGTGGAGCACGGCGCGGTGGCCACTGCATTAGTGGCCGGAAGTGCCCGCAATTTGGCGCTTCATCTGTCAAGTGCGATGGATACCCTGCTGGCCTCGCGGTCCCAGTAGTGCTATTCTGGCTGCCTAAAACAATCAGGCA
>CAISLL010000119.1 GCA_903886165.1 uncultured beta proteobacterium
CAGGCACTTAGCCTGCTGATGCTGGCCCCGTTGGTGATTCCGGGCGTGATCCTGGGCATCTCCATCCTCGCCTTTGCCAGCCGCATTGCCAACCTGGCCGACGACCTGTGGGGGCTGGAACTGGAGTTTTTGCGCCCCGGCCTGCCACTGGTGGTGCTGGGGCAGTTTTCTTACATCGCCTCCATTGCCACCCTGACCATCACGGCACGCCTGAAACGCTTTGATGTCACGCTGGAAGAAGCTGCCTACAACCTCGGCGCGTCACGTGCAGCAGTGCTGTGGACCATCACCCTGCCCTATCTGAAACCGGCCTTGATTGGCTCGGCGGCGATCTCTTTCCTGATGAGCTTTGAGAACTTCAACACCACGCTGATGCTGGTGGGGTCGGACGCACCGCTCACCGTCATGATGTACGGCCGCATGCGCGAAGGCGCCACGCCGGTGCTCAACGCGGTGAGTTTGCTGCTGATGGTGGCCTCGGCGCTGCTGGCTTTGAGCATGATGCGGGGGTCAAAGGCCGCACCCCAAAACGCTCAGCCCTGACGGTTGGCCTGTTGCCCGCCGTGGGTGTGGACAGCGCGCGTCATGAACCGAGGTTTCTCGCGCTGATGAGTTCCACCGTCTCTTGTGCAATCAGCCATTCTTCCTGGGTCGAAACCACCAGTATCTTTGCGGGTGACGCAGCGCTTTGAATGAAGCCGCCAGCCCGCGTGCCATGCGTGTGATTCGCATCGGGGTCCAGAGCGAGACCGAAGCACTGCAGATGGCCCACAATACGCGCCCTCATGGCGGGAGAGTTCTCACCAATGCCACCTGTAAAAACAAGCGCATCCAGGGGAGGAAGTGCCACCATCATCTTGCCCACACTCTGGGCCGCCTTGTAGGCAAACATACCGATCGCCAGCGCGCTGGGCGCGTGCCCTTCCTTTTCCTTCTCCAACAAGGTTCTCAAGTCATTGGAAACACCGGAGACCCCCAGCAGACCACTTTGCTTGTTCAGCAACTCAGAAATTTCCTGCGCCGTCATCTGAAGTTTCTCTGCCAAATAGATGCAAACCCCTGGATCAATGTCGCCGGCCCGGGTACCCATGACCAAACCTTCCAAGGGGGTGAAACCCATGCTGGTATCGACACTCCTTCCGTCCAGAATGGCGCAGCTGGAACACCCGTTGCCCAGATGCAGACTCACCAGCGCCTGCGCCTTGAGGCGGTATTCCTGCAATATTTGTCTGGATCTTCTTGCAATAAAACTGTGTGAGGTGCCGTGAAATCCATAGCGTCGAATCTGATGTTCGTCATAATATTTTTCAGGCAATGCATAACGGTAGGCATGCTCGGGAAGGGTGGCGTGAAATGCGGTATCAAAAACAACCGCTTGCGGCAGATGCGGAAAAACCTTCTGCGCCAGCTCTATCCCTTCAAAATTGGCAGGATTGTGCAAGGGCGCCAGGCCCAGACCCTGTTCAAGTGTTGCAAGAACCGCAGGTGTGACAAGAACGCTTTGCCGGAAGTTCTCGCCCCCATGCACAAAACGATGTCCTACGCCGCCAAGGGTCGCGGTGATTCCGAGTTTGTCAAACCTGTCCACGAGCCATTCCATGGCCTGTCGATGCCGACAGTGCGCAATCTCAAAATGCTCTCTTTGCGCCCCACTGGTCCATGCGATGCGAAGTGGTGTCTGGCTGCCGATTCTTTCTATCAGACCACTCCACAACGGCTGGCTGGAGTCGTGAAAGTTGAATACGGCAAATTTAAGCGAGGAACTGCCGCAGTTGATAACCAAGATGTTCATGCCTGATCCAGCGAAAAATGCCCTGCAATCGCACGAATCAATGCACCGCAGCCACATTCGCCAGGAGGCTGAATGCGGCCACGTTGCAAGTCATGCGCTAACTGACCGTCTGTCGTCAGCAGGTTCAATACCGGTACGGCGGGCCGGCTTTTTCCATGGCGGCGTTGTAGTTTTTAAGGATCTCCACAACTTTGGCCTTCAATGGGCTCTCTTTGGCGACTTCATCCCAAAACTTGCGCCCAGCGACTTCAACCGTCTTCCACTCGGCATCAGGAATGGTGGTGAGTTTCATTTTGGTGCCTTCAACGCGAAGCTTGGCTTCGCCTCCCCAATACCAGTGCTGGCGGTAGTAATGCGAGCTGTCAAACGCCAGGCGCAGCAGTTGCTGAAGATGTGCCGGCACTTTGTTCCAGCTCTCCATGTTGGCGTAGAACGATCCGATCCAGGCGCCGGAAATGTTGTTGGTCAGAAAGTTGCCTGTCACATTGGCCCAACCCACCGTGTAATCCTCGGTGATACCAGACCAGGCGACACCGTCTAGTTCGCCCGTTTGCATGGCGACCTCCACGTCTTCATAAGGGAGCGTCACAGGCACAACACCAAACTGCTTAAGGAAGCGGCCGGCGGTAGGGAAGGTGAAAATCTTCTTGCCCTTGAGGTCCTTGAGGCTATGGATTGGCTTTTTGGTGGCAAAGTTGCATGGATCCCATGAGCCGGCAGAGATATGCTTGACGCCCACTTTGGCGTACTCCGCTTCCCAAATCTCGGCCAGTCCCCACTGATTGAACAGCACCGGCACATCAAGGCTGTAGCGACTGGCAAAGGGGAAGTAGCCGCCAAAAATGGTCACCTCTGTTGGAGACGCCATGCTGTCGTCATCAGACTGCACGCAATCAATGGTGCCGCGCTGCATCGCGCGGAAAAGTTCACCGGTGGGCACCAGCTGATCGGCGTACGACAACTCGATGACCATTTCACCATTGGCCGCCTTGTTGAACGCATCAATGGCTGGCTTGATCACGTGCTGACCCAATGCTGCGCCAGCGTAGGTTTGCATGCGCCACTTGATGGCTTGTTTGGTCTGAACCGCCGGGGCCGGACCAGCGGCCGAGGCCGGGCCAGCGGCCGGGGCCGGTGCGGCTTCTTCTTTTTTCCCGCATCCTGCCAGCGTGGCGGCCGCAACGACCCCCGCACCAGCAATGCCGGCTTTGGTTACAAATTCGCGTCTAGATGTCATTTGGTTCTCCTGTGAATGTATGGGTTGTTCGCCCGTTTATAACGCTGCCCTTGGCCCCAACGACCAAGAACTAACGATTCCTCGGTTTCATCAATTTCCGTAAACGTAACCTGGCAGCCATAGTGCGATTTGCGGAAATGCCATCACGAGCATGAGCGCCAGCACCATGACACCTACAAAGGGCCAGATGGATGCATAGATGTCACGTATCGTGATCTCAGGCGGCGCCATCGCACGCATCAAAAAGAGGTTGTAGCCGAAGGGCGGCGTCATGTAGGCGATTTGACAGGTGATCGTGTACAAAATGCCGTACCAGATCAAGTCAAATCCGAGAGACCCCACCAACGGCACATACAGCGGGGCAACAATCACCAGCATCGCGGTATCGTCAAGGAAAGTCCCGAGAATCAGGTAAGAAAGTTGCATCAGGATCAAGATTGTCCAAGGGCTCAACCCGAGTTGTCCTACAAACAGGCCCTCAATGGCTTTGACTGCACCCAAGCCGTCAAACACTGCACCGAAGCACAGGGCCGCCAATATGATCCACATGAACATGCACGAGATGCCGAGCGTCTGGCGCACCGAGGTTTCGAACACGGCCCAGGTCAAGCGCCGCCTGGCCACGGCCGCCGCCAGTGCGGTCAGCGCACCAATGGCCGAGCTTTCCACCAGACTGGTCCAGCCCTTGACAAAAGGTACCATCATGGTGACAAAGATGATGACGGGCAACAGACCGGCTCCCAGAAGTCGAAACTTTTCGGCCATGGGCACATCGCGTTCGGAAAGCGGCAATGCGGGCCCCAGGCTGGGATTTAATTTGCAGCGGATCACGATGTAGATCACAAACATCGCGGCCATCATGAGGCCGGGAAACACCCCTGCAAGCCACAACTGGCCTACTGGCTGGCGCGCGATCATGGCATAAAGCACCAGCACCACCGAGGGAGGCACCAGGATACCGAGGGACGAGCCGGCCTGAATGACCCCGGAGACCATGCGCTTGTCGTAGCCGCGTCGCAAAAGTTCGGGCAAGGCAATGGTGGCGCCGATCGCCATTCCCGCAACAGACAGGCCGTTCATGGCAGAAATCAACACCATCAGCCCGATCGTACCCACGGCCAACCCGCCATTGAGCCCGCCGAACCAGACGTGAAACATCTTGTAAAGGTCATCGGCAATTTTGCTTTCAGACAATATATAACCCATGAAAACAAACATGGGAAGCGTCAGCAGCGGATACCACTTCATCAGCTTGATGGCCGATGAAAAAGCAATGTCGACGCCGCCGACTCCCCACAAGGCCATGGATGCTGCGGCCCCGACAAAACCAATCGCGGCAAACACCCGCTGCCCGGTAAAGAGCAACAGCATCAACGATGAAAACATCATCAGGGCAATCATTTCGTAAGACATTAGATTTCCTTATCTTGGATGTGGGCGATGTCTTTGAACAGTTCCGATGTGGCCTGAAGAATCATCAGGACAATGGCAAAACACATCACGACTTTGACGGGCCACATATACGGCCGCCAGACGGTCGAATTGACTTCCCCGGTTTCGATGGCGTAGCTTGTGCTGCCAATGCCACCATAAAGCATCACACCCAAATAGAAAAGTAAAAACAGGGCGGTAAACGAATCAGCCCAGGCGCGCGTGTGTGGCGACCAGTCGCCATAAAACAGATCCATGCGGACATCGCTTCCCATTTGCATGGCGTACGGGCCACCCAGGAAAAAGTACGCAACCATCACAAACTGCGCCATTTCCAGGGTCCACAATGCCGGTTGAAAAAAGACTTTGGAAAATGAGGAATACATCAAAATCCCGATCAGAACGAACAGCATGTACATGGTGACGCGTCCGATGCGGTAATTCAACATATCAACGATGCGCACATAGGTCCTCACCAACTTGGGCATCTTTTTTTGATTGGAAGTAGTCATGGCGATTTTGGATTAAAGATTAAAAACTCATGTGTGGTTCATATGTTTATGGAGCAAAGGCGGTAAGTCAATATTAAATATGGACGACCTCCTCATAGCAGTTGATCGATGAGTTGCCTGCTGGGGCGGGGGATGACCACCTTGGACACCAGAAAGCCCTTGTCGCTGGCGATGGCTGCACCCGCGTCAGTGGCCGCGTTGACATCGGCCACCTCGCCGGTCAGCACCACATAACTTTTACCGCCAATGCCAAAGGCCAAGTGCATGCGAATCGGCTCGACCGATGCCGCCTTCACCGCTGCGTCGGTCGCCTCAATGGTGGCAGCAACCGAATAGGTTTCGATGACGCTGATGGCCCGCACGTTCTCGATGTGCGTGCCACCACTGATGGCCGGCAACACCGAAGGGTGAACGTTTGGAATCACAAAACTGTCCACCACCACATCCGGGCACATCTCGGTGCCGGCACCGACTGACTGGTTAACAGCGGCAACACCGCCACCAATCATGACGATGTACTTGCCCGGGCAAATGCTCTTGGCAATGAGTATTTCGACATTGGCCGTTTTGGCCATGGCATCGGCAGCGGCGATGCCTTGGGCGATGCTGGTGAATTCAACCAATCCGATGGCGTGGTGACTCATGGGCTACTTTCTGGCGACAAGGGTAATAGACTGGGCAGTCACTTCGGTGACGTGCCCATTGATGCTGGCATGTAGACGCGCACCCAGCGCATCTGGTGGAATCTCGGCCAGCAACTGCCCGCGCTGCACCTGATCGCCCACCTGCACCACAGGCAGGGCGGGGGCGCCGATGTGCTGGCGCAGGTTCAAGACCACACGGCCGGGGCGATGGTCGGTTTCGTCAAGCGGCGCCTTTTTGTTGTAGGCGGCAATAGCCAGCCGGGTCACCAATCTTGAGGTGGGTACAAGACGGTGCTCGGCCATCGGATCAAGCGGCCGCAAATCGCCCACATAACGTGCCCCTTCGGCGCGGAACTTGTCTTTCAACGCCACGTTGATGCGCATCGGCGAAATATTGACTGGACAGGCCCACTGCTCGCAAATTGCACACTCGGAGCAGGTCAGCGCCGACAACAACACAGAAGGCTTGCCAATGTCATGGTAGTTGGCCGAGCGGACAATCAGCGCTGGGTGCAACTCATGGCCAATCAAATGGCGCGGGCACAACTCGGTGCACAGGTTGCATTGTTCGCAGACCGCGCGCGCAATGGCCATGACATCCTGCATCGGCTGCCGGTGGCGGCGAACCACCACGTGATCTTCGGGCAGCACAATGATGCCGCCTGTGGTTTTGGTGACCGGCTCATCAATGGAGCCAAGCAGCTTGCCCATCATGGGGCCACCATTCACGAAAAACGGCCTGTCAACCGTGATGCTTCCGGCTCTGGCAATCACCTCGCGCAGCGGCGTGCCAATGGGCACGGTGACCGTGATCGGGTCAGACACTGCGCCCGAGATGGTGAGTGTGCGGTCAACCACCGGCGCGTTTTGATCCACGGCACGCGCCAGATTGATCAGTGTCAACACGTTGTTGACGGCCACCCCCACATCCTTGGGCAGTGCAGCAGGTGGCACACGTCGGCCAGTGGCCATCCAGATGGTGATCACTTCATCACCCGCCGGATAAATGTCCTTGAGGATATGGATGCGCATGTTGGACGCCAGCAGCGGTTGCACGGTAGCAATCGCCTCCACGTACTTGGCCTTGAAGGCAATGATGCCCTCGCACGCGCCCACTGCCTGCATTGCCAGCTGCAATCCACGCACCAACTCGGCGGCATACTTGACGGCCAGCTGCTGATCGACCTTGAGTAAGGGTTCGCATTCAGCGCCATTGACCAGGTAAATTTCAGCTGGACTCATCAATTTGACGTGGGTCGGGAAACCTGCCCCGCCGGAGCCGACCACACCTGCCTCACGGGCCTTGACCGCAATGTCGTTCATGCTTTTTTCCTTGTGCCGGACGGGCGAAAGAACAGTCCCAGGTCAGGCTCCGGGCGGCCGATCACCTTTTCGCTTACCAGACCGCCAAAACGCTCGGCGGCCAGTCGACCGGCGTCAATGGCTGCACGGCATGACCCGATGTCTCCTTCAACCACCAAGGTGATCAGCGCCGGGTTGG
>CAISLL010000120.1 GCA_903886165.1 uncultured beta proteobacterium
CCACCAGCGCCTGGGTTTCGCCACGGGTGAACAAGGCCGAGCCGTGCGTGCGTGGCAACACGCTGTTGCGGATTTCAATCGGGCGCACCGTGCGTGTATCACGGCCGTCAATGCGGGGCTCGCCGGACAGAATCTGACCACGCACCAAACGCGCTTCAATGTCAAACAGCATGCTTTCAACCTTGACGGCATCAAACGCCACGCCATCTGCCTTCAGGCCGGCCATGACATCAGCGTAGGCCGTGCGGCATGCTTGCGTGCGGGCTTGCTTGTTGCGGATTTGGTAAGCCGCAGCCAACTTGTCATTGGCCAAAGCACCCACCTTGGCAATCAGGACTTCGTCAGGCGCTGGCGCTTGCCAGTCCCAGACCGGTTTGCCCGCGTCACGCACGAGTTCGTGAATGGCGTTGATGGCAATCGCGCCTTGGGTGTGGCCAAACACCACGGCCCCCAGCATCACGTCTTCAGGCAACTGGTCGGCCTCTGACTCCACCATCAGCACCGCGGCTTCAGTGCCAGCCACCACCAGATCGAGCTGGCTGTTTTTCAACTGGGTTTGACCCGGGTTAAGCACGTATTCACCATTGATGTACCCCACGCGGGCGGCACCAATCGGGCCATTGAACGGGATGCCGCTGATAGACAAGGCAGCGCTGGTGGCGATCATGGACGCGATGTCTGCCTGCACTTCAGGGTTCAAGCTCACCACGTGGACGATGACCTGAACTTCGTTATAGAAGCCTTCGGGAAACAGCGGACGAATCGGGCGATCAATCAGGCGGCAAGTCAGAGTCTCCAGTTCGCTGGGACGGCCTTCACGCTTGAAGAAGCTGCCGGGAATCTTGCCGGCAGCGTAGGATTTCTCCGAGTAGTCCACCGTCAGGGGAAAAAAGTCCTGACCAGCCTTGGAGTCGGTCTTGCCCACCACGGTGGCCAGCACCACAGTGCCGTCCATGTCGAGCAGCACTGCACCGGTGGCCTGGCGAGCAATTTCGCCGGTTTCCATGGTCACCGTGTGTTGACCCCATTGGAACGTTTTTGTTACTTTGTTGAACATTGTCATATTTTTCTCCTGTGAATTTGGGGGATGCAGGCCACCCCGCCAGAGCCCGGAAGCCGCAACACAGAACACGATGCCATTCCAGAGCCGCACCCCAAATTGGGATCACAGGGCTTTGGAATGACACAGCTTCGCTCCGTTTTTGCCGCTTACGCGTAAACCGAAGTAAAAAAAGCCTGAGCTAGTGACCTAACTCAGGCGTTCATCATTCATTTATCAACCAATTACTTGCGCAGGCCCAGCTTGGTGATCAAGGCCACATAACGGTTTGCATCCTTGGACTTGAGGTAGTCAAGCAGTTTGCGGCGACGGCTCACCATGCGCAGCAGGCCACGGCGACCGTGGTGGTCTTTGGCGTGTGTCTTGAAGTGTGGTGTGAGTTCGTTGATGCGAGCGGTAAGCAGGGCCACCTGAACTTCGGGGCTACCGGTGTCACCGGCTTGACGTGCGTTGTCCTTGACGACAGCGGCTTTGATACTGGATGCGATCATGCTTGTTTTCCTGTGGATGTAGAACTTGCGACAGGCGCTGGAACTGCACCTGACGTGCTTGTCTGCGATATGCAGAGCCGCTGATTATAGCGCGCAAGCAAATCCGAGGAAGATCACGCCGTTACCTGGATCAAATCGAGTGGCCAGCGTGGCCTGACATCAAAGGCGTACGCCTTGCTGGCAGCCTGGATCCCCGATTGCAGACGCATGGCAGCGGCCATGGCAATCATGGCGCCGTTGTCAGTGCACAAAAGCAATTCAGGGTAATGCACCCGAACACCGCGCTTGGCGGACTCGGCATTGAGTTGAGTACGCAAGCTTGCATTGGCACCCACGCCACCCGCCACCACCAGGCGTTTGAGCTGAGTTTCTTGCAAGGCCACCAGTGACTTCTTAACCAGCACCTCCACAATCGCCGCCTGGGTTGACGCCGCCAAGTCTGCCAGCACGTCATCCGGCAATGCCTCGACCGCACAGCCCTGGGCCAAACCGAGCTTTTTGGCCTGCATCATCACCGCCGTTTTCAGCCCGGCAAAGGAAAAGTCCAGATTGTCGCTTTGCAGCAACGGGCGCGGCAGCTTGTAGGCCAGCGGGTTGCCGGCTTCGGCCAACCTGGCCAAGGCCGGGCCTCCAGGGTAGCCCAGACCGAGCAGCTTGGCCGACTTGTCAAACGCCTCACCGGCAGCGTCGTCAATGGTTTCACCCAGGATCTGGTAACGCCCTACCCCATCGACCCGCATCAGCTGCGTGTGCCCGCCCGACACCAGCAAAGCCACAAATGGAAATTTGGGTGGGTCAGCACTCAAAAATGGTGACAGCAAATGCCCCTCTAGGTGGTGCACACCCAACACCGGCTTTTGCAATGACGCACCCAGCGCACAAGCCACACCGGAGCCCACCAACAACGCACCCGCCAGACCGGGGCCACGGGTAAAAGCCACCACATCCAGATCTTTCAACGTGCGGCTTGATTCTGCCAACACCTGTTGCGTCAATGGCAGCACCCGACGAATATGGTCGCGGCTGGCCAACTCAGGCACCACGCCGCCATAGGCCTGGTGCATCTCAATCTGGCTGTGCAGCGCATGCGCCAGCAGCGTTGGCACGCCTTGGCCGCTCACCTGCACCAACGCTACCCCGGTTTCATCACACGAGGACTCGATACCCAACACACAAAAATTCTTCACCATAAGCAACAAGTTTAGGTGATCAAAGCCGCAAGCCGAGCCCGGCCAGATACGTGCCAATCGCCGCCTGGGACACCTCCACCAATTTGAATGCAGACGGGTTCAACACCCAGGTGTGAATCAGTCCAACCATCAGCGCATGCAGACCGGGCGCAGCCATGGCCACGGGCACGGGCAGCGTGATGGCGCGCCGGGCGGCGGCTTCTTCCAGGCTGCGCTGCATCTGGCGGATGCCATCCTCGCAGCACAACACATGCCTTTGCTTGACGGCCAGCAACTCGTCAACGTATTCGACCTTCAGGGTGGCCACCTCAAAAATGGCACGAGTGCGCGCGTCAGATTCAATGCTGGCCATGGTCTGCAACATGGCGCGTTCCAGTTCAACCAGCGGATCTTGCGCCGCATCGTGGCCGATCTGCTGCATGGTTTGTTCCATTGGCAAGATGGCACTGTCCATCATGGCATTGAACAATTCTGCCTTGTTTTTAAAATGCCAATAAATTGCCCCGCGCGTCACCCCGGCCGCCTGAGCGATGTCCTGCAACGACGTGCGCGAAACCCCTTTTTCAGCAAACACGCGCTGCGCTGCCTCCAGCAACTGGTGACGGGTTTCTTCGGCATCTTCTTTGGTACGACGGGGCATGGCGCGTTCTACTGGCATAGCCGTTAATATACATTCGTCATTGTATGTATACTTCAGAAAAAATCAAACTTCAATTTTTGCCCGGCAGAAGCCCACCACGGGGTGTCTGCTTTTTCAGGACTCCGCCATGCTGCGCCTCTGCACACAAGACACCACGCAAAGCCTTGACCATTTCGCTTCACGCCACCACCACTGGACAGCCAGCGCGCTGGCACTAAACCTGCTGCTGGCGGCCTGTGGCCAGAGCAGCCCACCTGCAGCCGCTCCCGGCGGCCCGGGTGGTACGCCCTCACGTGCTGAAGTCGGCGTTGTCACGGTCAAAACCGGCGACGTGAGCCTGGTCACAGAGCTACCGGGGCGAGTGGAAGCCTCACGCGTGGCGCAGGTGCGGGCGCGCGCCGCCGGCATTGTGCAAAAACGCCTGTTTGTCGAAGGCAGCACGGTGCGTGCCGGCCAGGCACTGTTTCAAATTGATGCCAGCCCTTACCAAGCCACATTGGCCAGTGCACAGGCAACTGTTGCCAAAACCGAAGCCAACCTGATGCAGGCCAGTGCACAAGCCGAACGGTTCAAACCGCTGATTGAAGCCAAAGCCATCAGCCAGCAGGAATTTGTCAACGCCCAGGCCGCCCAAAAGCTGGCTGAAGCCGACGTGGCCGTGGCCCGCGCCGCAGTGCAAATTGCCCGCATCAACCTCGGCTACGCCGCCATCACGGCCCCCATCAGCGGCCGCATCGGCCGTGCACTGGTCACCGAAGGCGCCCTGGTTGGCCAGGGGGAGGCCACACCGATGGCCGTGATTCAGCAGACCGACCCGGTGTACGTCAACTTTACCCAATCCGCCTCTGAAGTCATGAAGCTGCGCAGCGCCCTGGAATCTGGCCAGCTCAAACGTGCCGGCGCTCAGGCGGCCAGCGTGCGGGTGCTGCTGGAAGATGGCACCGAGTACACCAAGGCAGGCAAGTTGCTGTTTTCGGACCTGACAGTGGACGCCACCAGCGGCCAGATCACCCTGCGCGCAGAAGTGCCCAACCCGGCGGGCACCCTGTTGCCAGGCCTGTTTGTGCGGGTGCGCCTGGAACAGGCCCAGGTCAGCAACGCAATCACCCTGCCGCAGCAGGCAGTGACGCGTTCACCCCAAGGCGACTCGGTGATGGTGGTGGGTGCTGACGGCAAAGTGGCCCCACGCCCGGTCAAGGTTGGCTCACAGCAACGCGGCCAATGGGTGATTCTGGATGGCCTGCAAAGCGGCGACCAGGTGATGGTGGATGGTTTCCAGAAACTGCGCGGTGGTGCCCCGGTGAAACCAGTCCCGTGGCAAGCGCCTGGCAGCGCACCCGCCAACGCTGGCAGCGCACCCAATGCGGCTGCCTCTGCGCCAACATCACCCGCATCGGCTACCTCAGCCACCAGCGCAGCGCGTTAAGAAAGCACTGCCATGGCTAAATTCTTCATTGACCGGCCCATCTTTGCGTGGGTCATTGCACTGTTCATCATCGTGATGGGCTCGGTGGCCATCACCCAGTTGCCGATTGCCCAGTACCCGCCGGTGGCGCCGCCTTCCATCGTGATCTCGGCCAGCTACCCCGGCGCCTCGGCACAAACGCTGGAAGACAGCGTGTTGTCCATCGTCGAGCAGGAAATGAATGGCTCGCCCGGCCTGATCTACATGGAATCGGTGGCGCAAGCCAATGGCACCGGCAGCATCACGCTGAGCTTTCAGCCTGGCAGCAACGCCGATCTGGCGCAGGTGGATGTGCAAAACCGACTCAGTCGCGCCAGCCCGCGGCTGCCCTCGGCCGTGACACAACAAGGCGTGCGGGTGGACAAGGCGCGCAGCAACTTCTTGCTATTTGCCATTCTCTCCAGCGACGATCCCAAGCTGGACCCGGTGGCGCTGGGGGACTATGCCTCACGCAGCATCCTGCCTGAACTGCAACGCCTGCCCGGCGTCGGTCAAGCCCAGCTGTTTGGCACCGAACGCGCGATGCGCATCTGGATTGACCCAGCCAAACTGCAGGGCTACAACCTGTCGGCAAGTGATGTCACCGCCGCCATTCGCGCCCAAAACGCCCAGGTCTCGGCGGGTGAAATTGGCAGCCTGCCCAACGTGGCTGGCCAGGGCATCGCCGCCACCGTGGTGGTCAGCGGCCAACTCTCCAGCGTGGCGCAGTTTGGCAACGTGGTACTGCGCGCGAACACTGACGGCTCCAGCGTGCGCCTCAAGGATGTGGCACGCATTGAACTCGGGGCCCAGACCTACGCGACATCGGCCCGGCTCAATGGCAAACCCTCCACCGGCATTGGTGTGCAACTCTCCCCCAGCGGCAACGCACTGGCCACGGCCAAAGCGGTGCGCACCCGGATGGCCGAGCTGGAAAAATTCTTCCCCCAGGGCATGACCTGGGAGATCCCGTACGACAGCTCGCGCTTTATTGAAACCTCGTTGCGCCAGGTGGCGGAGACCTTGCTCGAAGCCATTGTGCTGGTGTTTTTGGTGATGTTCCTGTTCTTGCAAAACTGGCGTTACACCCTGATCCCCACGCTGGTGGTACCGGTGGCGCTGCTGGGCACCTTTGCCACGTTGTTGGCGTTGGGCTTTTCAATCAACGTGCTGACCATGTTTGCCATGGTGCTGGTGATCGGCATTGTGGTCGACGATGCCATTGTGGTGGTGGAAAACGTCGAGCGCATCATGAGCGAGGAAGGCCTGTCACCACTGGACGCCACGCGCAAGGCGATGGGGCAAATCTCGGGCGCCATCATTGGTGTGACGGTTGTGCTGATCTCGGTGTTTGTGCCACTGGCGTTTTTCAGCGGTTCCATTGGCAACATTTACCGCCAGTTTGCCACCGTGATGGGGGTGTCGATTGCGTTCTCGGCGTTTCTGGCGCTGTCACTCACACCGGCCTTGTGTGCCACCCTGCTGAAGCCGGTGGAAGCCGGGCACCACCATGCCAAGAGCGGTTTTTTCGGCTGGTTCAACCGGGGCTTTGCCAAAACCGCCAAAACCTATGAAGGTGGCGTGGCAAAAATGCTGCCGCATGCCGCGCGTTACCTGGTGATCTACCTGGCCATTGTGGCGGGTGCCGGCTGGATGTACAAAGGCCTGCCGACCTCGTTCCTGCCCAATGAAGACCAGGGCACGATGCTGGTGAACGTGCAACTGCCACCCGGCGCCACGCGTGAACGCACGCTGCACGTGATGCAGCAGGTGGAAGGTTTCCTGCTCAAACAACCCGAGGTGCAGGGCATGGTCAGTGTGCTGGGCTTCAGCTTCTCGGGACAGGGCCAAAACGCCGCGCTGGCGTTTGTCACGCTCAAGCACTGGTCTGAACGCAGCGGGGCTGGCAGTTCAGCCCAAGCCGTGGCTGGGCGGGCCTTTGGCGCGTTGAGCGGCATTCGTGATGCCTTCATCTTCCCGCTGAGCCCGCCGCCTATTCCTGAACTCGGCGCATCGAGCGGCTTCAGTTTCCGCTTGCAGGACCGCGCCGGATTGGGACACGACGCCTTGCTGGCCGCGCGCAACCAGTTGCTTGGCATGGCCGCCAAAAGCAAGGTGCTGGCCCAGGTGCGCCCGGATGGTCTGGAAGACGCACCGCAACTGCAACTGGACATTGACCGTGACAAGGCCAGCGCGCTGGGGGTGGGCTTTGAGACCCTGAACGCCACCATCTCGACCGCGTTGGGCTCGGCTTACGCCAACGACTTTCCCAACAATGGCCGCCTGCAGCGGGTGGTGGTGCAAGCCGATGCACCCGCGCGCATGCAGCCTGATGATTTGCTGAAGCTCAATGTGCCCAACAACAAGGGCCAAATGGTGCCTATGTCCGCTTTCGCCAGTACCCGCTGGGTCACCGGCGCCATGCAAACCGTGCGTTACAACGGTTACCCCGCCATGCGCATCAGCGGCAGTGCCGCACCGGGTTACAGCACCGGCGCGGCCTTGACCGAGATGGAACAGTTGGTCAGCCAATTGCCCACGGGCTTCGGGTATGAGTGGTCGGGCACCTCGCGTGAGGAAAAGCTGGCGGGCTCACAGGTCATCATCCTCTACGGCTTTGCCATTTTGTCGGTGTTCTTGTGTCTGGCAGCCCTGTATGAGAGCTGGACCATTCCGCTGTCAGTCATTCTGGTGGTGCCGCTGGGTGTGCTGGGGGTGATTGTGGCGACGCTGTTGCGCGCCTATTCGAACGACGTGTACTTTCAGGTGGGCCTGATCACCATCATTGGTTTGTCGGCCAAAAACGCGATTTTGATCATCGAGTTTGCCAAAGACCTGCAAGCCCAGGGCAAGAGCGTGGTATCGGCGGCGCTGGAAGCTGCACACTTGCGGTTCAGGCCGATCCTGATGACCTCGATGGCCTTCACTTTGGGCGTGTTGCCACTGGCCCTGGCCTCGGGGGCGGGTTCCGCCAGCCAACGCGCCATTGGTACCGGGGTCATTGGCGGCATCCTGAGCGGCACCACGCTGGCCGTGCTATTTGTGCCGATCTTCTTTGTGGTGGTGCGCACGCTGTTCAAGGACAGTGCGCGCCAGCAGCAAATACATGCGGCACAAGCCGAACACATGGGAGTGCATTCGCATGAATAGAAAATTTATGGCATTCAGGCCTCTAGACCATATATTAATTACGCAGGCAGCTACTCTATTAATAGCTGGTTGCTCATTCATGCCGACCTACGAACGACCCAGCGCGCCGGTGCCTGCCCAGTGGCCTCCTTCAACCAACACGATGTCCAGCGTAACGGCAGCCAGCCCAGAGACCAGCTCGGCACCCCTGGCCTGGCGGGATTACTTCACAGACCCCACGCTGCGCCAGCTCATTGACACGGCCTTGGCCAACAACCGCGACCTGCGCGTGGCCCTGCTCAACATCGAGCAGGCCCGGGCGCAGCTCGGCATTCGCCAGGCCGACCAGTTGCCCACGGTGAATGCAGCAGCCACCGGCTCGCGCACTCCGGACAGCAGCGGGTCGATCAAAAGCGCGTACAGCGCGGGGCTGACCGTCACCGCCTACGAGCTTGACTTTTTTGGCCGCATTGCCAGCCTCAAGGAACAGGCGCTGGGGCAATACCTGGCCACCACGGAGGCGGCTCAAACCACCCGCATCAGCCTGATTGCCACCGTGGCGCACACCTGGATGGCCCTGCTGGCAGACGAAGAACTGCTGGCGGTGTCCAGGCAAACACTGGCCTCACGCGACGAATCTCTCAAGCTGGTGGAACTGAAAATCAAACACGGCGCCGCGTCTGATTTTGAGTTGAGCGGCGCGCGAACCTTGCGCGAGAGTGCCCGCGCCACCCTGGTACAGCAAACTCGTCAACACGCTCTGGACGAAAATGCCCTGGTGCTGTTGCTGGGTCAAACCCTGAATGACGCCGCCAAAGCGCAGCTCTCGCAGCAAAGCCTGAACCAGCTGCAGTTGGCCGAGCTGCCTGCGGGCTTGCCTTCAGACCTGCTCACACGCCGCCCGGACATTCGGCAAGCCGAACAAAACCTGATCGCCAGCAACGCCAACATGGGCGCGGCACGCGCCGCGTTTTTTCCGCGCATCAGCCTCACCACCGGGGTCGGGTCCGCCAGCAGCGAACTGTCTGGCTTGTTCAGGAGCGGCTCCTGGGGCTGGACACTGGCACCCCAGCTGGTGCTGCCGATTTTTGACGCCGGACGCAACCAGTCCCATCTGAATGCGGCAGAAACCGGTCGAAATATTGCCGTCGCCCAGTATGAAAAATCCATCCAGAACGCTTTCCGTGAGGTCTCGGATGCGCTGGCCAGTCGCGCCACGCTGGTGCAGCAACTGCAAGCCAGTCAGGCCTTGCTGGATGCTGAAACCTCACGCAGCACCCTGACGCAGTTACGGCTTGAAAACGGTGCCGCCAGCCAGCTTGACTGGCTCGATGCCCAGCGAAGCCGATTTGCGGCCCAGCAGACGCTGGTGCAAACCAGACTGGCGGTGTTGCAGAACCAGGTGGCGCTGTTCAAGACGCTCGGTGGCTACACCCATCTGCCGGGCGCTGCCGTCCAGAATTGAACCCAGGCAAGAGACGGTAACTGCGTCTGGCACGGCCGCCATCGTGGGTGTCCCGCCATGCTGTCGGAGCCTGGACCCATTGCGTCGTCAAACTACAGCGAAAGTATCCAGCCAATCAGGTTCTTGATTTCAGCCGCATCCTTGGTTTCGATGATCTTGTGGTTGTCTTCGCTGCCGTCCCGGAACTTGACCATCGGCCCAGAAGTGACGTGGAGGTACAACTTGTCTTCAGCATCGGATCGGCCACGGTATTTGGCAGCCACCTCGCGATAAGGCGGGCCATCTTTCTTTTTGTCAATCGAGTGGCATTTGAAGCAACTGCTCTGCCTGGCCAGCATTTGTGCCGCTTCGGCATCAACGGCCATCACCGGGGTTGACATGGCGAGGCTCGTACACACTGCCAACAGCGCAGCGCCCAAGCGGGATTTCAATGTGGAACGCTTCATGAGTTCAGACCGGTAAATGTGCAGGGTATTGCCCCTATTTTTTGAACTGATTCTGGCTGGCAAAAAAATGTGCCGCAGCGTCCAGATCGGCGGGGCTTAGTCCGCGAAAGGCATCACCCATCATGAAAGCAAATTTGCGCTTGCCAGAGACAAACAAGCGGGTTTGTTCCATGATGTATTCCAAATTCTGGCCAGCCATCAATGGGGCATCGTGGTCAGACTGTCGACCATTGTCGGGATGGCATTCAGCGCAATGTTTTTCATAGATAGCCTGACCTTTGGCCACCAACTGCGGGTCCGTGTCCTGCACCGGACGAGGTGCCTTGCTGGCAGCGTAAAACTTGGCCACTGCAGCAATTTCGGTGCCTGTCCAGGTGAGCGGCACATGGTTGGGGATGCCGCTGACGCGCCCCCCTTTGGCCAGTGCTGCGATGTCCTCCTCCAAATACGTCTCCAACTGACCATTGAGATGCGGTGTCTTGGCCACGTTGCTGACACCAGCCACGCCGTGGCATTCGGCACAGGGCTTGGTAAGTGCATCAACCGCCGGTGTGGCAGCAAACGCTGCCTGGCCGATCAAGGCACCACAAATAAGGAAGGAAGTTCGGATAGACATCATGTTTTGTTTGCTGAAGTTCACTCGGGTGTGGCGGCATTTTAAGTCAGACCTTCTCCCGAAACAGCCACCCGCTTTCGCTGACCAGCGGGCGCCTGCGCGACCAGTGGCATGGGATGAGCCGCACTGGCAGATTGGGCCGCTTGTTTGGCCATGCCAGCGAACCCTGTGTAAAACTGCACCCACAGAACTTGCACCAGCGCCAGCTCAAAGATGGCGATTTGGTGCACCTCACCAGTGCCCGTGGCTCCGTCTTGGTGCCGGCACAGGCCTGCAATGAAGTAGGTTTGAACCAGGCCTTCATGGCCAAACGCTGGGGTGAAGAGTTCATCAGCGGTCAAAGTGCCCAGGGCAAACGCTCGGCTGGGGTGAATGCCGTGACCAGCGATATCTTTTGCCCTGACTCGAAACAACCCGAGTTCAAACACAGCGTCGTCAAAGTCCTGAAAGCCGACTTGCCTTGGCCTTTGCTGGCCGTGGCCTGGCTGCCCGAATCGCAGCTAATCTCGGCTCACCGGGCGTTGCAAGCAGGTGTGCGCCTGCTTCAATGTAAGTGATATCGCCATCCAGTTTCACCTGAAAACATGCACCAACGTCCCCACCGGCTGTTTAACCTCACTTCAGAACACATTGAAATGTGGTACCAACTGCGGTTCCTGTATGCCCCAGCTGCAACGCATGGTGGGACAAATGGCGACCGCCCCGGCGCAGGCCTGAAGGACGACCAATGTGCCTGCCGTCCTAAATGGCACACATCGTGCTTATGTCTTTATAAAAAAGGGGAAGACAGCATGACACAACCCATTCTTGAGCATTTTGGCCAGGTCTTTCACCATGAAGACCCCATGCCCACACCCCGGGGCCCCCGGACTGGACGTTGCATCGTGGTGACCACCGGGTCCCGCGAGCCACAGATGCTGAGTGCAAACGCCTTGAACGCCATCCGGGCAGCTACCTTGTTGCTGGTGGATGATCAGGTGAGTGGGTCGGTGGTGGCCCTTGCCCCACAAGGCACGCGCGTGGTCCATGTCAGCACACGTAACGGTGGTCTGGCCTCGCCGCCCGCTTTTGTCGAAAAACTCATCGCGATGGCGGTCGGCGAAGGTGAGCAAGTGGTACACCTGCAAGCCAACGCGTCGTGTCAATGAAGAAGCCGCAAAACTGCCGGCCCCAGGAATCGGCATCAGTCGGCAGAAGCAGTAGCCGACCAAGCCTGGACGTGGGCCGCCAACATTAAGGCTCACTGTCGCGGGGATTGTGGGGCAGCGCAGACTTGTGCTTGCACAAAATAGTTAGTGGCTTCCTCATCGGGATCGGCTCGCTCCGTGGGCTGTTGCCATGGTGAACAGTCCCAGCTTCGCGAAGTAAACATTTGGCCATCTTCTGTGATCGTCATAGCGAAGTCCCATTCCAGGTCGCTTTGTCGCCCGCAAGCCAGCGCATATAGAGCGAAGCACCGAACGCGTTCGGCGCCGGAAATGCCAACGTGGCGCCTTCGAGTTGCTCAACCCACTCGATTGCCGAGTCCTTGCGCACCACCAAAATGCCATTGAGCGGCGCGCTGCCATCGCAAATGATAGGCCAGTAAGCTTGGGCATGTTCGGCCATCACGGCGTGGTAGGGATTGAGGCAGACAAAATCAGGATGCCCCTTGAGGAACGCCACCTCGAACGCCGGAATCGAGGGCTAAGTCAACAACGTGAAATTGACGCCAGTTTGTCGCGTCTATTCCTTCACGCCGGGTGCCGGTCGCTGTCGATCTGTTCGGGTCGCGACTGTGGTACCACGGCAAATGTCAGTACCGTGGCGGCATTGGCCGCCAGCGCGACACCCAGCAGCAGAGCAGTCAGGATACCTTCAATTGGGTGAATATCTGCATGGATGTCCAAGTGAATGAAGGTGCAATCAATTTTGGGGCTCCCAGGCATAGGCGTCGCACACGCGCCGCCGCGAAGGACGAGGTAAGGCTTCTTTGTGCTCAAACTAAGAACACCAGCCGTCAGCAAACGCCGCTGCACTAAACGCTGTCGCGCAATCGGCACAATCCTGATCAATCAAACCGTTTTTCGCACGATTTTTCACATGCTTTACGTGACCTGGCACGGCCACCTCGCTATAATTCTAGGCTTTGCTGGCAAACCCCCGCTGCCTGATCAACCTTAAAGCGGGGAAAATCGCATGATGTTCATCAAATGGCCCGATCTCCCTTTGACAGAAGTCTGCACACTCTGGACAACATTACGTAATGACAACGATCCGTGTAAAAGAAAACGAACCCTTCGACGTGGCCTTGCGCCGCTTCAAACGCACCATTGAAAAGCTCGGTCTGCTGACCGACCTGCGCGCCCGCGAGTTTTATGAAAAGCCCACTTCAGAGCGCAAGCGCAAGAAGGCTGCTGCAGTCAAGCGCAACTACAAGCGTATTCGCGCAATGCAGCTGCCCAAGAAGATGTATTAAAGTAAGGCTCAATGCCTTGCCAAAAGCTCGCCGGGGACGCTCAGGCGGGCTTTTTTTTGGCCAAATCACTCACCGGAGTTTAAACAATGTCACTCAAAGACCAAATCACCGAAGACATGAAAGCGGCCATGCGTGCCAAGGACAGCGCGCGCCTGGGCACTATTCGCCTGCTGCTGGCAGCAGCCAAGCAAAAGGAGGTCGATGAACGCATGGTGCTAGACGATGCGGCCATGGTTGCCATCGTCGACAAGTTGATCAAACAGCGCAAGGATTCAGTCGCGGCCTTCACCCAGGCGCAGCGCATGGACCTGGCCGACAAGGAAAGCGCTGAAATCTCCGTGCTGTCAGCCTACCTGCCACAGCGCCTGAGTGCCGATGAGGTCACTGCAGCCGTGCTAGCCATTGTCACCAGCCTGGGCGCCAAGGGCCCGGGCGACATGGGGAAGGTCATGGGCGCCGTCAAGACCCAATTGGCAGGCAAAGCCGACATGGCGCAGGTGTCGCAAGCCGTCAAGGCGGCCCTGGCGGGCTGATACGCACCACCATGCCGCAACCACTGCGAGACTCGCTGCTCTCGCTGCGCGCCCTGCTTGTCTCGGTCGGCCCCTTGCTGGCCCTGGCGGGTGGCCTGCTGCTGCTTGCTTATCTTTGGCTAGACCCCAGCCCTCCGAGACAGGTCACCCTGGCCACTGGCCCTGCACAAAGCGCCTACGACGAGTTTGGCAAGCGCTATGCCTCCGAGCTCAAGGTCTTTGGCATTGAGGTCAAACTGGTGCCCTCGGAAGGCGCGGCGCAAAACTTGCAGTGGCTGGCCGAAGGCAAGGTAGACCTCGGTTTTGTGCAAGGCGGAAACGCTTTGACCGCCACAGAAAACCAGCCCCGGCTGCTGTCGCTGGGCAGTCTGTTTGTCGAACCTCTGTGGCTTTTTTACCGCAGCGACAAAGCCCTGAATGCATTGACCGAGGTAAGCCGTCTGCGCATGAATGTCGGCACGGTTGGCAGTGGTGTGCCCCACCTGATGGATCGCCTGTTTGACCTGAACCGCATGGAACCTGCAGGGCTGCAGCTGGCCCACCTGGCGCAAACCCCGGCCACCGTGGCCTTCTTGAATGAAGAACTTGACGCCCTGCTGTTTGCATCGGCGCCCGAGTCACACCTGGTGCAAATGCTACTCCAGACACCCGGGGTTCGCTTGCTGAACTTTCCACAGAATGAAGCTTATTCGCGGCGTTTTTCTTTCTTGACACCCGTCACCCTACCGCGCGGCGTGGTCGATCTGGCCAATGACATCCCGGCGCAAGATGTGAAACTGATCGCCACCACGACCACGCTGCTGGCACGCCAAGACGTGCACCCTGCCCTGCTGCAGCTTTTTTCGCAAACAGCGTTGGGGCTGCATGGTTCGTCGGGCTGGTTCAGCCGAACACGCGAGTTTCCCAGTGCCTCGCACACGGAATTCACGTTGTCTGCAGAAGCGCAGCGGGTCATGGCCAATGGCATTCCCCTGTTACAGCGCTACCTGCCTTTTGCCTACGCCAACCTGATAGAGCGCATGTGGCTGGCACTCGGCATTATCCTGGCGGTGCTGCTGCCGCTGAGCCGTATCGTGCCACCCGTCTACCAATTCAAGATTCGCTCACGGGTGTTCCGGTGGTATGCACAATTGCGTGAGATTGAAGTGCGCGCCGGTCTGGGCATCGAACCACCTGAAACGCTGGTGAAAGAACTTGCCCAACTGGAAGCTCGGGTCGAAAAAATCAACGTGCCACTGGCCTATGCCGACGAACTGTATGCGCTGCGCAACCACATTCACCTGATACGCCAAAAAATCAACCAGTCTTGAGATCCAGACTATTGAGCATGGCGGTTTTTACCACCGCATCGAGTGCGCGATCCACCACCGGCTGCGCTGACAACACCCGCAACTCGCCAGTGCTGATCAAACGCTCCAGCATGCGCTGCGACATCGACTGCGTTTTACCCTGCACGCTGGTAAAAAGGTACATGGTGCGCTGCGGACTGACCCAAGACAGCTGAGTGCGTGTCCAGGCGCCTTTGACCTGCAACTCAACCCATGACCCGACCAACAAGGCACCCATTTCGCCGTTGACTCCCGCAGACACGGCATGGTCCCATACGGGCTTTTCTTCAGCCGCAGGTGCACGCCCGGCGGGTATTTCATCGGACAAGGCCAGGAAACCCGACGCCTTGGCTTCGGCTGGTGCAACCCAATGGTCATCATTCATGAGACTCGCCACCAAGCCAGCCCGACCGGAAGGAAGTGGCACGCTTGCCGCGGGCTGAAACGCTTGTTGATGCAACTTCATCAGCAGATCAAAAAACACACTGGTTTTGGTAGATGGGTAATCGATCAGCCGCAAGCCCTCACGCAAACCCGACAACAACCGCGGCACCAGCTTGGCAAGTCGATCGATGTTCTCGCGGGTGAGTTCTGGCTGTGCACTCCAGAGCAGCTTGCCCACCAGCGCCTTGTAGCCACCTGGGTCATCCGCCCCGGTCTGATCCTTCAGTTGTGCAAAGGCCATGACCTGCGCCCAAGGGCCACACAAAAAATCAACCACGCCAACGGGGACCTGCCGCAATTCCGCGAGGACTTGCATCTTCATGACAATTTTTTCTGCCAGCAGATTGCGCTCTTCCGCAAACTTGAGCGCCGCCACCGCGCTGTCGACCTTCTGCGAGTTCTCTGCACTGCCATCCGTTTCACGCCACACGCGCATCAACCCACCCAACGCCACCTCAAACGGTTCTGCGCTGTCAATCTCCAGGCTGCTCAGGGGACTGACGAAGCGCTGCAACGACACCAAAAAAGCATTGAAATGCGAATCCTCAAACGAGCCGAACGCCAGGCCACGCTGCGAAATCTCCTGCAGCAAACGCCGCGCCGGGTGCTCCCTGTCAACAAAAAACCGTGCATCCACCATCACCAAACGCAGCAGGGCTGGCTCCAGTCGCGCAATGATGTCCCGCACCGCAGCCAACAAACGGGTGTCCTGCACCAGGTTATCGACCATCAAAGCCACCACCTCCAGGCTAAGGGCCTGCGCCATCCCCGGCGCCTTTGCCTTGAGTTGTTCGCGCAAGCTCACTGCGTCCGAGGCTGCATCTGCTGTGGCGCCCGCTGCGTCTTGCCGCTGCGTCATGCGCGCAATCAGGTGATCAAGCTGCGCCATCTCCTCCAGTGCTTCCAATGCGGCAGGCACGGTGGGCTCAAAACTGGCCGACACGGACTGGTATTCTTTGTTCGCCTCAAATTTTCTGGAAAACTCGCGGTCAAAGGCTGCCCGGGGATCAGTTGGCGCAGTCTCCAGATCGCCAGCCATGAGGCGACGCAAACGTTCTAGTGTCAGCGCGGCATGGCTCTTCGGTTGCTGGCCCTTGTTTCCAAAACCTGCCAATGCACGCGTCACTAACGACCCATCAGGCTGCCGCTCATCGGGCAAGGCGACCGGCGCCACGCCGTGGCCCTGCATGAAAGCCACCGATTCCTCATAGGCCACAACAAGTGCCCGACCCAGCGCGGCAGACAAATGCTGAAACCAGGTCAATTGCACTTGCACCGGCACATGCATGTCAAACATGACAGACTGCAAGGCCAGCAAATAGGCTTCTGGGCGCATCAAATTTTGTGCCGTTACCGGCAGTTTGCGACCCCTAAGCGCGGACACATGGGACTCAAAGCGGGTCAAGGCCGGTTGTGCTACCAGCAACACCGTCTGCAATGCACGTGCGACCTCAACCCTTTGCTTGACCTGAACGTCATCCATCAGCTCAAGTTGGTCCAGGCGCAGGCTTGGAGACGCGAATGCACCCATCCTTGACTCAGGCACATCCCGACCCCGAAACGCGTTTTCAAGCGCTTTCGGGAAGCGTCCGCACAGTTGCGGTGTGTGGGATTCGAGCAACTTGAGACAAAGTGCCAGGTGATCGCGCTCAATCACATCACACGCACTTTGCGCCCCGCCTGCCAGCGACTGGCGTGCCGCGCTGAGTACACGCGACAACATGAGCAGGCCGCCCGCAGTTGCTCGTGTCAACAAGGCGTCGTACAGCGACTGACTCGAAGAAGGCAAGCCAGGGTCTGACACTCGGCTTCCTCGCTTTTTTGCGACTACTTCAAAGCCTTGAAGCGCATACGATGAGGCTTCGCACCCTCTTCACCCAGACGCTTCTTCTTGTCGGCTTCGTATTCCTGGTAGTTACCGTCAAAAAAGACCCACTGACTGTCACCCTCGCAGGCAAGGATATGGGTCGCGATGCGGTCCAGGAACCAGCGGTCATGGCTGATCACCATGAGCGAGCCGGCAAACTCCAGCAAAGCCTCCTCCAGGGCGCGCAAGGTTTCCACGTCCAGGTCATTTGATGGCTCGTCGAGCATCAACACATTGCCACCCGCAATCAATGTCTTGGCCAGGTGCAGGCGACCGCGTTCACCACCCGACAAGGTGCCGACACGCTTTTGCTGGTCTGCGCCATTGAAATTGAAGCGTCCGCAGTAGGCGCGGCTGGCCATCTGGAACTTGCCAACGTTCAGGATGTCAAGCCCGCCAGACACGTCTTCCCAAACGGTCTTTTCGTTTGCCAGATCATCGCGGTTTTGGTCCACAAAGGCCATCCGGACGGTCTGGCCAATCTTGACTTGACCGGAATCCGCCTTTTCGCGGCCGGCAATCATCTTGAACAATGTGGACTTGCCTGCCCCGTTGGGGCCGATGATGCCAACAACCGCACCCGGCGGCACCTTGAAACTCAGGTTGTCAATCAGCACACGGTCACCAAACGACTTGGTGACATTGACAAACTCGATCACTTCCTGACCCAGGCGTTCGGCCACCGGGATGAAGATTTCGTTGGTCTCGTTGCGTTTCTGGTATTCAAAATCAGACAGCTCTTCAAAACGGGCCAGGCGCGCCTTGCTCTTGGCCTGACGTGCCTTGGGGTTTTGGCGCGACCATTCCAATTCTTTCTTGAGGGCTTTGGCGCGGGACTCTTCGCCCTTTTGCTCCATCACCAAACGTTCCTGCTTCTGCTGCAGCCAGTCGCTGTAGTTGCCCTTGTAAGGCATGCCGTTGCCACGGTCGAGCTCCAGAATCCATTCGGCGGCATTGTCCAGAAAATAACGGTCGTGGGTGATGGCCACCACGGTGCCGGGATAACGCTGCAAAAACTGCTCCAGCCAGTCCACCGACTCGGCATCCAGGTGATTGGTCGGCTCATCGAGCAACAACATGTCAGGCTTGGACAACAAAAGGCGACACAGTGCAACACGGCGCTTCTCACCACCCGACAACAGGCCTACCTTGGCCTCCCACGGTGGCAGGCGCAAGGCATCTGCGGCAATTTCCAGTTGGTGCTCGGAGTCGGTCCCAGCACTGCCGATGATGGCTTCCATCTTGGCCTGCTCTTCTGCCAGGGCATCAAAGTCGGCGTCTTCTTCACCATAGGCGGCGTAAATTTCTTCCAGGCGGGCCTTGGCCTTGAACACATCGCCCATGCCGGCCTCCACACTTTCACGCACGGTTTGGTCAGGGTCAAGTTGAGGCTCTTGAGGCAAATAGCCAATGTTGAGCCCGACCATGGGGATGGCCTCGCCCTCAAACTCCTTGTCCACACCCGCCATGATCTTGAGCAGCGTGGATTTGCCGGAACCGTTGGTACCCAGCACGCCGATCTTGGCGCCAGGGAAGAAACTGAGAGAAATGTCCTTGAGAATGAACTTTTTCGGCGGCACGATCTTGCCGAGATGGTTCATTGAGAATACGTATTGAGCCATGGGTCTTATGCAATCCAGCAGTGAAGAAAAGCGACATTATCGACCCTCCGTCTGTCATTCCAGATGCTCACCTCCACCCAACCGCAAAGACCATGCGACAATGCACCTTGTTGTGGGGCTTCAGTTGCCTGCAACACCAGCAACTTGCTGGGAACCCACGTCACACACGGCGGTTCCATTTTTGATCCCATCTGCCTTTGACTGAATTGACGCCAACAGCGCCAAAACAGGCCGATGCCCTGGCGCCCTGGATTGGGTGCACCTCTAAATGAAATTTGAAGAATTAAACCTGGCTCCGGCCATCATCAAAGCCGTGCTTGAGCAAGGCTACGAAACCCCCACGCCCATTCAGGCACAGGCCATTCCGCTGGTGCTGGCAGGTCACGACCTGCTGGGTGGCGCACAAACCGGCACCGGGAAAACCGCTGCCTTTGTGTTGCCCATGCTGAACAAGCTGAGCACCGAAGAAGCGCCACGCAGCAAGTTTGGCAACATCGCCATCCGCGCCCTGGTGCTCACGCCCACCCGCGAACTGGCTGCGCAGGTCGAGGAATCTGTCAAAACTTATGGCAAATACCTTGACCTGACATCCGCCGCCATCTTTGGTGGCGTTGGCATGAACCCGCAAATCAGCCGCATGAAAAAAGGCGTCGACATCCTGGTGGCCACACCTGGGCGCCTGCTCGACCTGATGCAACAAGGCATGATGGACCTGAGCCAGGTGCAAATGCTGGTGCTTGACGAAGCCGACCGCATGCTTGACATGGGCTTTATCCATGACGTGAAAAAAGTGCTGGCGGCGGTGCCAAAAGCCAAGCAGAGTTTGCTGTTCTCGGCCACCTTCAGCGATGAAATCCGCGATCTGGCGGCCACCTTGCTGAAAGACCCGCAAAGCGTGCAAGTGACGCCGCGCAACACCACGGTGCAGCGCATCACGCAGCTGATTCACCCGGTCGGTCGCGGCAAGAAAAAAGCCTTGCTGGCCCACATCATCCAGGAGAAAAACTGGAGCCAGGTGCTGGTCTTTACCCGCACCAAGTTTGGCGCCAACAATGTCGCCGAGTTTCTGGAAAAGAACGGCATCACCGCCATGGCGTTACACGGCAACAAGAGCCAGTCAGCCCGCACCCAGGCGCTGGCCGGTTTCAAGAGCGGCGAGATGCGCGCCCTGGTGGCTACCGACATTGCTGCGCGCGGCATTGACATTGACGACCTGCCGCATGTGGTCAATTACGACATCCCCAATGTGACGGAAGACTA
>CAISLL010000121.1 GCA_903886165.1 uncultured beta proteobacterium
CACCAACTCGTGTAATCTCGCTCATGGGACTTCCCCTTTCAAAGGTTTCAGATTGACTTCCACAACCCGATCTTGGCACTTGATGCCGTTACCGGAAAGTGGGGAGTCCCTTCGTATTTCGAGTAGTTGACGTCCTGAGAGTCGGGGCAAACCCAGCCTGTCAAAGTAGGCAATCGGCAGCACCGTGTTTAGCAACATGGCACTGTTATGCCACCTTCGTCTGGCGTTTCCCGACACCTGAGCCACCACACCCACGCTGACACCCAATGCGCGCAGTTCACGGAAGATGATTTTCCCGCGCTTCCGTTGCTCGAGTTTGGCAAAACATACGGTGCTCTATTTCGTTCCACTTGCTGGTACCGGTTGGGAAGTGGCAGACCTGGATGCACAAGTGCTGCTCATCTGCGAGCTTCTGCAATTCCCTGCGCCATGGGCGCACTCGGTAGCCGTTGCTGCCGCCACAGTCGGCGGTAATGAGTAATTGCCCAGCTTTCGGGTAAACGGCTTTACGCGCTGACTGGTACACTTTTTCGCGTCCGATTCACCCGCCTTCAAGCCCTCTATTGCACGTATGACCTCCGTCTTCAACTTTACCTTTGTGCCCTGGTTTCGCTCGGTGGCACCCTACATTCACAAGTTTCGCAACCAGACATTTGTAGTGGGCGTGTGCGGCGAGGCCATCGCAGCAGGCAAGTTGCCCCATCTGGCGCAAGACCTGGCATTGATCCAGAGCATGGGGGTCAAAGTAGTGCTGGTGCACGGCTTTCGCCCTCAGGTAAACGAACAGCTCAAGGCCAAGGGCCACACGCCGCGTTATGCCAACGGCATCCGCATCACGGACGAGGTCGCGCTAGATTGCGCACAAGAGGCTGCTGGCCAGTTGCGCTACGAAATTGAAGCCGCCTTTAGCCAGGGCCTACCGAACACACCCATGTCGGGTGCCACAGTGCGCGTGATTTCTGGCAACTTTTTGACGGCACGCCCGGTTGGCATTGTGGACGGCGTGGACTTTCAGCACTCGGGCGTGGTGCGCAAGATCGACACGGCTGGCATCATGCGCTCACTGGACATGGGCGCACTGGTGCTGATGTCACCGTTTGGATTTTCACCCACAGGTGAGGCCTTTAACCTGACCATGGAAGAAGTCGCCACGTCGGTCGCCACCGCGCTGCAAGCCGACAAGCTGATTTTTGTCACTGAAATCCCGGGTATTCCCACGGATGTGACGCAGCCCACGAGTGAAGACAACCCAATCGACACCGAACTACCGCTGGCGGTTGCCGAAAAGCTGCTGGCCGACCTGCCCAATGCCAATGGGCCCAGTGACAAGGCGTTTTACCTGCAACACTGCGTCAAGGCCTGCAAAGGCGGCGTGGAACGCAGCCACATCATTCCGTTTGCGGTGGATGGCTCGATCCTGCTGGAGGTTTATGTACACGACGGCATTGGCACCATGGTGGTCGACGAAAAGCTGGAAAGCCTGCGTGAGGCCACGGTGGACGACGTAGGCGGCATACTGCAACTGATTGATCCGTTTGAGAAAGACGGCACATTGGTCAAGCGCAGCCGCACCGAAATAGAGCGTGACGTGGGCCTGTACACCGTGATCGAACACGACGGCGTGATTTTTGCGTGCGCAGCCCTCTACGCTTACCCGGAGGCGCGCACCGCCGAGATGGCCGCGCTTACCGTGTCTCCGCAGGTGCAAAGCCAGGGCGATGGCGAACGTGTGCTCAAGCGCATAGAGCAACGTGCAAAGGCCGCTGGTCTGGACAGTATTTTTGTGCTCACAACCCGCACCATGCACTGGTTCATCAAGCGGGGATTTGTCCAGGTTGACCCTGAGTGGCTGCCCGAGGCGCGCAAACGCAAATACAACTGGGACCGCAAGAGTCAGGTGCTGGTAAAAAATATTGCGTGAACCCTGGTCTTTGGCTCATTTTGAGCACGACTCTTGCTCCGTTCTTGCTGGATCGCGATCATGCTGTCCTTCATTCACTTCACAGGAAAATTTCATGAGTTCTCTCAATTTCATCGGCGGAGAAAAAGGTGGTGTGGGCAAATCGGTGGTGGCACGTCTGCTGGCCCAGTATTTCATTGACCAGGACAAGGCGTTCATCGGCTTTGACACCGATCGCTCTCACACATCGTTTACCCGTTTTTATGCGGACTACGCTTCACCCATTCTGGTTGACAGCTATGAGGGGCTGGACCAGATGGTGGGTATTTACGAGGCAGCGCCCGAAGGCGAACTGCCGCGCGTAATTGTTGACCTGGCTGCCCAGACGGCGTCGCCGCTGGCGCGCTGGATCAAGGACTCGGACCTGCTGGCGCTGCTCGCAGATATGGGCATCACGGTTAATTTTTGGCATGTAGCTGACGCCGGCAAAGACTCCGTGGACCTGCTTGGCCGCCTGATTGAAACCTACGGTGCGGGGCCCAACTATGTGGTGGTCAAGAACCAGGGGCGCGGCAGCGACTTTTCGCAACTTGACCACTCGGCTGCGATGGAGAAGGCGCTGGAATTGGGTGCCAAAGTCATCAGCCTCGGCCAACTGCATGAAGCCAGCATGCGAAAAATTGACCGGCAAAACGCCAGTTTCTGGGGCGCAATTCACAACCGTGCGGAAGTTGACACCTTAGGTCTGCTGGAACGCCAGCGCGTCAAGACCTGGCTGAAAAGGAGCTATGACGCACTGGACAGCCTGCCACTTTGAAACGGCAGCTCAAGATAGGATGAGTTTTTTGACACGCAACAAATTCAATCAATCGGATACAGTAACATGCTCGACAAAAACTACAGACAAGGACTGTCATGACCACACTGAACGAGACACAGGCCTCACCCGCAGCAGACAGCGAGCGCAACACCGCTTCTGTGATTCCCATTGCCACACCACGCAAAAGGCCAGCCGTCAAAACGGTGGCTACGCCTGTTCGCCCAATCACCCGCGGCGACACGACTGGTGCCAAAACCGCCAAGGGTTTGGCCAAGCGGGTTGTCCAAACCAATGTGGATGCTGCGCAAAAGAGCAAGAACAATGCGGTCAAAGACATTCTTGCCGCTGCCCCAAGCAAAGTCGATGCCCTTAAAACCTTGCTGGAGGGCAGTTCACCAGATGATGCCGCCGCTATCCGGCAAATGCTGCTGGAAAGTCAGTCCGCACCACAGGGCGTGGGTAACAAACCCGATGATGAACTGGCAAGCGACTGGCGCACCGGGGGCTACCCCTACAAAAACCTGCTGTCTCGAAAGCGATACGAGTCACAAAAATACAAGTTGCAGGTCGAATTGCTCAAACTGCAAAGCTGGGCCAAAGAAACCGGCCAGCGTGTCGTGATTCTCTTTGAAGGACGCGATGCAGCAGGCAAAGGCGGCACCATTCGCCGCTTCAACGAGCACCTTAACCCGCGTGGCGCACGTGTGGTGGCCCTGGAAAAGCCGACCGAGTCGGAGCGTGGCCAGTGGTACTTTCAGCGCTACGTACAGCACCTGCCAACCGCTGGCGAAATAGTGATGTTTGACCGCTCCTGGTACAACCGGGCCGGTGTCGAGCGCGTCATGGGGTTTTGCACCGAAAAGGAATACCAGCAATTCATTCACCAAGCCCCGCTGTTTGAGCGCCAACTGGTGCAAAGCGGTATTCACCTGATCAAGTTCTGGTTTTCGGTCAGCCGCAAAGAACAGCGGCGCCGTTTCAAGGAACGTGAACTGCACCCTCTGAAGCAATGGAAACTGAGCCCAATTGATTTGGCATCACTTGACAAATGGGAAGACTACACAAAGGCCAAGGAAGCGATGTTCTTTGAGACAGACACCGCAGACGCGCCCTGGACCGTCATAAAATCAGACTGTAAAAAACGCGCACGGCTGAACGCGATGCGGTATGTGCTGCACAAACTTCCCTACACAAACAAAGATTTGTCCAACATTGGCACGCTTGACACCCTACTGGTGGGGCGTGCCCATGTGGTGTACGAGCGCGGTGAACACCCTGGAAGCGTGTTGCTGTAGGGTCTTTCATGGCGCGCAACGCGGCGCCATAATGTGCCCGGGTGCCTTTCAAGCACCGAGAAAACAACCACTACAGGACTATTTGGAAGCTTCATCGAGCGCTTTGCACGAAGGTGCGCAAACTGCCTGCGACTTGCCTAAAATCTTTTTCGACACCATTTGCGAGCGCGCCCTGTGTTTGCCGCACAAGAAGCACGACATGGTGGCTGCACCAAACGAAGTGGCCGCCGTGAAAGGCGAACCCGACACTTTGGATTTGTAACGCAGGCCGTCGGCCACGATTTTGGTTTTGGTATCTGCTTTTGCCATAGGGGTGGATTTTACTTCAGCCGACATGCCATTGGAAAAGCTTGCTAAAGTTAGGTACTTTTGAACACTGAGACGAAGGGTATTTATGGCGCGCACTGTGACATGCATCAAATTGGGCATCGAGGCTGAAGGGCTTGATTTTCCACCCTACCCTGGCGAGCTTGGCAAGCGCTTGTGGGAAGGCGTAAGCAAACAGGCCTGGGCTGACTGGCTCAAACACCAGACCATGCTGGTCAACGAAAACCGGCTGAATCTGGCCGATGCCCGTGCCCGCCAGTACTTGGCGCGTCAAATGGAAAATCACTTTTTTGGCGCTGGTGCCGACGCCGCACAAGGTTATGTGCCACCCAAGGCCTGACGCTGCAAACAAGCGCACCAGCGGCCTGTTTGGCAGCAGGATGTAACCGCTCTGCGGGCTTGACAACCACCGAACGCCGACTAAAGGGGTTCTGGCACGCTGGGCAAACCAGCCAGGGCCATGGCGAGTTCGCTCTCGGCATACTTTTCATCCGACAACTCGCCGGCAAAATATTTCTGGTAAGCCACCATATCAAAGTGGCCGTGGCCGCACAGGTTAAACAGGATGGTTTCTGACTTGCCCTCGGCCTTGCAACGCAGGGCCTCGGCTATGGCGCCTTTGACCGCATGATTGGCTTCAGGTGCAGGCACGATGCCCTCACAACGCGCAAACAGTACGCCGGCTTCAAAACACTCCACCTGGTTGTAGGCCACCGCCTCCAACAAACCCAGTTCTTTGCAATGCGACACCATGGGCGCCATGCCGTGGTAGCGAAGGCCACCCGCGTGGAACCCCGGCGGTGTGAACTGGCTGCCCAATGTATGCATTTTGGTCAGGGGGGTCATGTGGCCCGTGTCACCGAAGTCATACGCGTATTTGCCGCGCGTCAACGAAGGGCACGCGGCTGGCTCGACCGCCACAATGCGCGGTTTGGGGCCTCCGCGCAGCCCGTGCCCAATGAACGGGAACGCAATGCCGGCAAAGTTTGAACCGCCCCCGGTGCAACCCACCACCACATCAGGCCAGGTATTTGCCATCTCCATTTGCTGCATGGCCTCCAGGCCAATGATGGTCTGATGCATCAAGACATGGTTCAGCACTGAACCCAGGGCATATTTGGTGTCATCGCGCTGCACGGCAAGTTCTACTGCCTCAGAAATGGCGATGCCCAAACTGCCTGGGTGGCCCGGTTCTTTGGCCAACACAGAACGGCCGTAAGAGGTTTCACTAGACGGTGAGGCAACGCAGCGCGCGCCATAGGTCTGCATCACGGCGCGGCGATAGGGCTTTTGGTCGTAAGACACCCGCACCTGAAACACTTCGACTTCGATGTCGTACAAAGAACCGGCAAAAGCCAGCGAGGTGCCCCACTGCCCCGCTCCGGTTTCGGTCACAAGACGCTTTGTGCCAGCCAGTTTGTTAAAGAAGGCCTGCGGCACTGCCGTGTTGGGCTTGTGACTGCCAGCCGGGCTGACGCCTTCGTATTTGTAGTAGATTTTGGCGGGAGTTCCCAGTGCTTTTTCAAGGCGATGCGCCCTGAACATTGGTGCCGGGCGCCACAGGTTGTAGACCTCGCGCACCGGTTCGGGAATCTCGATCTCACGCTCGGTGCTGACCTCCTGCATGATCAGATCCATGGGGAACAGCGGCGCCAGATCGTCCGGACCCACGGGCTTGAGCGTGCCCGGGTGCAACACTGCAGGCAGAGGTTTGGGCAGATCTGCCTGCAAGTTGTACCAGAACTTGGGCATCTGGCTTTCGTTCAGCAGGAATTTGGTTTGCTGGCTCATGGGTCTTCCTCTTTCGATTTAAGTGATAAAGCAGTCACTAAAGTATGCCGCTGAAAGCGGCAATGCCAGCGCCCCCAGACCCCGGGTTTACCCCTAAAAAGTCAACGTTTTTATCCCTTGCGCAGTCCCCAGCAGGCACACCTGTGCCTTCTGAAAAGCGAACACACCCACAGTGACCACACCGGGCCACTGGCTCACTTCAGATTCAAACGCCAACGGATCGGTGATTTCCAGCCCGGTCACATCCACAATGTGCTGACCGTTGTCAGTCACCAGCGGATTGCCGCTGCTCAGGCGCAGGCGCGCAGAACCACCCATGGCGCGAAACTGCTTGATAACCTGCTGCGTTGCCATAGGGATCACCTCAACCGGGAGCGGGTAATTGCCCAGGGTTTGCACCAGCTTGGACTCATCGGCAATGCACACAAACTGGCGCGACTGGGCAGCCACAATTTTCTCGCGGGTGAGTGCTGCCCCGCCGCCCTTGATCATGTAACCACGACCATCAATTTCATCAGCGCCGTCGATATAAACCGCGAGTTCTTCCACATCGTTTGAATCAAACACGGCAATGCCCAACGCTTTCAGGCGATCGGTGCTCGCATAGGAGCTTGACACCGCCCCCTTGATCTGATCCTTCATGCCGGCCAGTGCATCAATGAATTTATTGACGGTGGAACCTGTGCCCACACCCACAATTTCGCCTGGCACCACGTATTTGAGTGCCGCCTTGCCCACCAGGGTTTTCAGATCGTCTTGGGAAAGTGTGGCCATGGTTCGAACCTTTCAGGGGCATGGTGGAAAATCGCCATAATTTTTGACTGATGGAATTATCTGATGGCTCTTGTTCCCTACGCCCTGACGCGCCCATTTTTATTTGGCATGGATCCAGAGGCAGCGCATGAATTAACCCTCCGCACCTTGGCGCGCACGCAGCATTCGGTGCTGAATCTGGCCTACCGTGCGCCTCGTGTCAGCGACCCGGTTGAATTGGCCGGTCTGACGTTCCCGAACCGCGTCGGATTGGCGGCCGGGCTCGACAAGAACGCCCGCTGCATCGATGGCTTTGCTGCCATGGGTTTTGGCTTTGTGGAAGTGGGCACCGTGACGCCCTTGCCGCAAAGCGGCAACCCGAAGCCACGCATGTTTCGTCTGCCCAAAGCACAAGCACTGATCAACCGCCTGGGTTTCAACAACGAAGGACTGGCTGCCTTTGTGGCCAATGTCAGGCGTTCCCATCTTTACCAGCAGCGTCTGGCGCACCCGGGCAATACGCCCGCACTGCTGCTGGGTTTGAACATCGGTAAAAACGCAACCACCCCGATTGAGCACGCAACCAATGATTACCTTGCGTGCCTCGACGGTGTCTACCCTTACGCGGATTACGTCACGGTCAACATATCAAGTCCCAATACAAAAAATTTGCGAAGCCTGCAAAACGACGATGCACTGGATGCGCTGCTCGGTGCTATTTCGCAAAGGCGAGAACAGTTGGCAAATCAACACGGCAAGCGCGTGCCCATCTTCCTGAAAATTGCCCCTGACCTGGATGACGCGCAAGTTGCAGTGATTGCACAAACGCTGAAGCGCTACGGCCAAAACACGCAGGGCAAGGTGAACAACGCCTGGGGCGTGGTAGCCACCAACACGACGCTCAGCCGGGAGACGGTGCAAGGCATGACCCACGCCGAAGAGGCCGGCGGCCTTTCCGGCGCACCGGTGCTGACCATGAGCAACCGCGTGATCACAAAGCTACGCACGGCTTTGGGCCCGAACTTCCCCATCATTGGTGTGGGTGGCATTATGAGCGCGCAAGACGCGGTGAGCAAAGTCCGCGCAGGCGCCAACGTGGTGCAAATCTACAGTGGACTGATTTATCAAGGTCCGAAGCTTGTCGCCCAGGCGGCCGCTTTAATCAAGTTGACCTTTTGACGCCGATCAGTACCAGTCTGTCCGTGGTCTGGTGATGACCAATTCGACAGCGTATCCAAGGCCTGCAAGGTCTTGGGATTTAGCCTGAAGTTTCTACCGATTCAACGAACTCTGTGACAAAGGCGGCAAACCCGCCCTGGTTAGAGACAAGGCCAAAAGCCAGCAATTGAGTACACTTAGCCACAGTTACCAATTCAACAGGCAACTACCCGCCCTGGGTCAATATTCAATCGGCGCGAACAGACTCTTCAACAATAAACCCACGGGGCTGGGCATTAAACTGCTAAACACAACATCAGGATGAAAACACCACTATGAAGGGTATGCTGGATTTTCTGGAAAAGGCAGGGCTGGTGAAGCGGGACGAGCCTGCGGCGCCAGCCAATGCCGAGGTCAGCATCACCATCACTGCGCCGCGCGCAGATACCTCCGCGTCTGTGGCACCGTCGGAAGCGACCATCGCCAGTCCAGCGGCAAGCGTCACAAAAGCCTTGAATCTGGACAATATTTACGCTGACCAGGGTGTTGGCCCCTCAATCTATCCTGCCGAACGTTTGCTACGGCTGGTCGATGGCTTGAGCGCCATGGATGAAGCAACACGCCAGATGGCGATCAAGGCCATGGATGCCGCTGACGAGTCATGGACGATTGACGATCCGCTGGCGGATGCTGCAGCCAAGGTGCAGGCACTTGCTGCCCACAGACAGGCCGTGTCGGCCAATCTGCAACAGTTGGAGCTGGAAACCAGCATGCACCTGGATGCGATCACCAGCCGCCAGGAAAAGGTGGTGTCTGACATCCGTCAGCAGATCGCTGAGCTGGAAGGCCTGGTGGCCCGCGAACTGAGCCGCACAGCACAGGAGACAGCCTCCAAAGAAGCTAGCCTGCAAGCTGCGCGCGACCAGATCGCCCGGGATCTGGCCGAGGTCGCGCAGGTCAGCCAAAGGCTGCAGAGCCTTTCGCACCAGTTTGGTACGCACGGAACAACCCAACAGGAATGATCACATGGCGAGTTTGACACCTCTATCCAAAGGACTGATCGGTTTGGCCGTGGTTGGCGCCATGGCATCGGCAGTATGGCATCTGGTACTCAAGGAGCGCATGGGTGGTGGCCCCGCATCGGATTGGCAAACCTCGTCCACGCCAACTCAAACACTGCCTAACTCAACTCTGCCAACGTCAGCACCCGCATTGCAAACCCCCACGACAGCTGTGCCCAATCCACCGACCGCAGCGACGATCACGCCAATCAGCCGCCAATCGGCGACGGAAAACTTTGACACCGGTCGCAAGTTGATGGCCAATGGCGACTTTGCGCAGGCACGCAAACACCTGGAAGCCGCCGTTAACGCGGGCGACGGTGCAGCAGCCTGTCTGCTGGGCGAAATGACCCTCAAAGGCCAGGGTGGCATCCCGGCCAATCAGGACGCTGCAGCCAAGTTGTTCCAGTTGGCGCAATCACGCGGCAGCATCTGTTTTGCGTCGGGTCAGTAAGCCCTGTCGACTCACGCACTTTGAACAAGGATTCGTCATGAAATTTCGCACCCTCACCCTGTTGGCCGCGTTGAGCATCGGCTGGATCACGTCTGCCCAATCACAGGGCTTCGTCTTTGGCACAGCCCAGCCACCCGCCAAGACGGAAGCACAAGCACCTGCCGGCGCTCGCAGCGCCAAGGTAGAAACCGCCCAGCGACTGCTGGCGCGCATGGGCTTGCTTAGCGAAACGCCGAGCGGACTGATGACCCCGGCAACTCAGGAGGCGATTCGCACTTTCGCCAGCAAAAATGGCCTGGCACCAACCAATCAGGTAACGGACCCGCTGCTCAACGCCATTCGCCGCGTCATCTGGACCACACAAAACTGGTCCAGCGGCAACTACAAGGGGCGCGAAAAACTGGTAGATGCGGCAGGCCTGCGCGAGTCGCAGATCCTGCTGGGCAAACTGGGCTTTAACGCCGGTCCGCTGGACGGCACCTTCGGCCCGCAGACCCAGGTCGCCACCGAAGCGTTCCAGGAGTCCCAGGCGGTCACGGTCGATGGCCTGATCACCGCCACGGTGTTGATGAACCTGCGCCGCGCGGTGAACGGTGTCGGCGCCAACGCCAAGAACACGGTGCGCCTGCTCAACTGGCCAGACTACATCGAGCCAAGTGTGCTGCAGGACTTTGAAAAAGAAACAGGCATCCGCGTCATTTATGACATTTTTGCCGGTAACGACGATCTGCAGACCAAGTTGGGCGCAGGCGGCACGCCCTATGACGTGGTGTTTCCCACCGCCAACGCGGTACCGGCCATGGCCGCGAAAGGCCTGATTGGCAAGCTCGACAAGACCAGCCTGAAAAACCTCAACAACATTGACCCCCGGGTGGATGCCACGTTGCGCACCTGGGACAAGGACGGAGCCTACAGCCTGCCCTACATGTGGTACACGGTCGGCATCGCATGGAACCCAAAGCTCACGGCCAAGGCCTACCCCGGACACGCCATGGATTCACTCACCAATGTGTTTGATCCCGAGACCGCACGGCGTTTTCAGTCCTGCGGGGTAGGTGTGGTGGACTCGGCCACCGACGTCGTGCCACTCGCAGCCATGGCAAGTGGTGTAAACAAGTGGGATGGCAAAAACTCGACAGCGGCTGCAGCCAAAGTGCTGGACCGCGTTTCAGGTATCGTCAAGGTCATACCCACCGACCAGTTCATTGACCAGCTGGCCAGCGGCAAGATTTGTGTCGCCATCGGTTTTTCGGGCGATGCCGTGCAGGCGCAAGCCAAAGCACGCGGCCAGGTTGAATACCGTGTGCCATCCGATGGCGGCCTGCTGGCGATTGACGCCATGGCGGTACCCGCCAATGCCAAAAACAGGCGTGAAGCCCACCTGTTCATCGACTACATCCTGCGCCCGCAGGTGATTGCCAAAATCTCCAACACCGTGGGTTATGCCAACGCCAACCTGAAGGCCGGTGAGTTCATGACTGAAGCTGTCAAGTCAAATCCGGCGGTGGTCCCCAGTACCGCCGCGCTGAGCCGCTCGTCGCCCATCCCGATCCTGTCCGAGCAGGATCAGCAGGAGATTGCCCGCATCTGGGCCCGGTTTGCCAAATAGCCCTGTGAACGTTTTGCCAAGCCCTTGCATCCTCCACCCAGTCTTGCCACCTGGCCGACCGTCAACGTGAGCACGAAACCTTCGTACCTGGGCGCGTTCCTGAAGCACCCGACCAACCGCGTGTCCCTGCTGGCCTCCGTGGTGGTTGGCATTTTTGCCTCGATTCCGCTGGGCTGGGCGGGTTTGGCAACTGTTGGCGTGGTGGCCCTGGGTACCGAGATTCTGGCCGCACTGACCATCCCCAGCATGCCCTCGTTTCAAGCTTCGGTTGACCGGAAACAGCACCAGCAGATGCGTGCCCAGCGCCGCCTGCAACTACTGACTGAAATCAGCAACCATGGCGACACACGGGCACTTGACACCTACCAACACATGGCCGAGCGGGTGCATGCGCTGTATCAGACCGCCAGCGACAGCCGCACCACTCTCAGCCGCGCCGATGTCGACAAGCTCGAAGACCTGACAGTGGATTACCTGGGCCTGTGCGCAGCGAACCTGTCCCTCAAACAACGCAAGGACAACGCCAGTGAAGAAGTTGCCGCGAAACGCATTGCCAGCATCCAGACCCAGTTGCAAAACCAAAACCTGCCTGACGACGAACAACGCCAGTTGCGTGCTGCCCTGAACGAATACACCGAGGTGGTGCAGCGCGCCCGTCGCCTGGCAGCACGCCGCAATGCGCTCGAGGCCACGCTGATTGCATTGCCCGACAAGATGGAAGAGGTTTACCAGTTGGTTATTACCTCGCCCTACTCGTCAGAGATGGGCGGCAAACTTGAAGAGTCCCTGTCCCGACTGCGCATTGCCGAAGAAGTCGCCAGCGAATTTGACACCCCGGAGCTGTCCGACTTCAAGCCCGCCAAGGCCGGCATCCCGGCAGGCGCCACCTTCAGTAACGCAGGACGCCAGGCGGCCCGCAGCGTCAAATCCTAGCCATCACTACCTTATTTCAACGTCTACCTCAGGAGAATCCTATGGCCAACAATGCAATCTTCGCCCGCCTCGCCAACCTCTGGACCGGTTTTGTTTCCCTTTGGGTGTCAGATGTGGAAAAAGCCCACCCCGAAATTGCCTACCAGAACGCAATTGGCTCAATGATCGAGAAATACACCCAGCTCAAGTCTGCCACCGGGGCCATCATTGCCCGTCGGCAAGAGATCACGGCCCGCCTGGATACCGCAGAACGTGAACTGGCCAGTGTGGCCGCCGACCTGGAAACGGCCCTCGCCACCAACCAGGACGATCTGGCCGTGGTGCTGATCCAGAAAAAAAATGCCCTGGACGCCGCCATCACCGAATTGCGCGCCGATGCGACCCAAGCCACTGCGGATGCCGACAACGCCAAAGACTCCCTCACCCAGGTGAAAACCGAAATCGACAAACTCAAGGCTGAAAAAGACCGCATGCTGGCGCAAATGCACAGTGCGCAAGCCCGGCTCAAGATACAGGGCCAGCTCGATGGCCTGTCGGTGGATGCCGAAGTGCAGGCACTGGGTGCCGTGCGTGACCACATCAAAGGCCAAGTGGCGCAGGCCAGCTTGGGCTCTGAACTGCGTGAGTCCGACCTGGATGTGCGCCTGAACAAGCTGCGCCAAAGCAGCGGCAGCGTCACCGCCAAGGCACAGCTTGATGCACTCAAGCAAGCCCGTGCCGCAGCCCAAGCCGCGCCAGCAAAGAACCTTTGATGTTGCCAGCGGCGGACCTTTCAACCATGGCCACTGCCATCAGCCCGCGCAACACCCTGCCCCGCTGGGCCGAAACCCTGCGGCAAAAATACCTGGCGGGTGAGGCTTCCACGTTTGTGCTCTACCGCAATGTGTTTGACAACTTTCTGGTTTCGACCGTCATGCACAACTTGCAGTCCTTTCTTGTCGACGAGTTGTTTCGCGACACCAAGAAAAACGTGGTCGAGGTCAGTCTGGAGCGTGGCATCCGACCCCTGAACGGCAAAACCAGCGCGGTGCTGACTGCACTGGCTGACCTGAATGGTGAAGACACCGAATTGCTGCCCAAGCTGCACCGGCTGGAGACCCAGATGCGCAGCGAGCAAAGCACTGCCGTCATCGTGCCTTATGCCGATGCGCTCCTGCCCGCAGGTGACCCCAGTTTCATGGCGCAGCCAGACCGCCAGACCTATCTGGTCTTTCACCGCTGGTCGCTCGACAAAACCCTGACCAGTGGTGACAACATCACCATCCTGATCACCGAGTCGCTCAACGCCATCAACCCTGGACTGCTGTCCAACCCCAAAGTGGCGGCGATTGAAATCCCGATGCCGGACCTGGAGACACGGCAAAAGGTGATCGCGTTTTTTGCCCCCAAGCTCGCACCACAGCAGATCACCTTGTTTTCTGAGCGCACCGGCGGTCTGCGCACGGTGCAGTTGGCCAGCATTCTGGCCAGTTCCCAAGGGCATGGGCTGAGTGAGCCAGAGCGCCGCACGCTGATCCTGCAACTGCTGCAGGGCACACCTGATGCCGAATCACGCGCTGCCACCCTGGCCACCATCACCGCCGGCATGACCCCGGTCGAGATTGGAAAACTGATTGAGCCCGGCAAAACCCTGCCAGCCAGCGACCCAAATGCCGAAGTGCTCAAGGTCATCCACGCCCGCAAGCGCGAAATGATTGAGAAAGAGTGCGCGGGCCTGATCGAGTTCATCGAACCCAAACACGGCCTGTCCAGTGTGGGTGGGCACGAAAACATCAAGTCCGAGTTGCTGGCAATTGCCAAAAACCTCAAAGAAGGCAACACCACCCTGACCCCGATGGGCCTGCTGGCCGTGGGGCCGATGGGCTCGGGCAAAACATTCGTGATCAAGGCCTTCCTTAAAGAAGCCGGCTTGTCGGGCGTGGCGCTCAAAAACTTCCGCTCCAAATGGGTCGGCTCCACCGAAGCCAACCTGGAGCGGGTGCTGGCCACCGTCAAAGCGATGGGTCCCATTGCCGTCATCATTGACGAGGGTGACCGCAGCTTTGGCAATGGCGGCGGCGAAGGCGGTGACGACGGCACCAGTTCACGTGTGATCGCGAGGCTGAAAGAGTTCATGGCCGACACCGAAAACCGGGGTCAGGTGCTGTTTGTGATGATGACCAATCGCCCCGACAAGTTGGATACCGACATCAAGCGCCCGGGTCGGCTGGACCGAAAAATTCCTTTTTTTTACTGCGAAACTGCCTCAGAGCGCACACAAGTATTACTTGCAGTGCTATCAAGATATTCGGAGGTCTGTGTTGCCAGCACCGAAGAACTGCTCACCCTTTGCGAGACTTTGGCTGGCTACTCAAACGCCGATCTCGAAGCACTGGCGCTGCTGGCTGTGGAGTCGGCGCGTAACCAGGCAAGCCCCCTCAACGCCGCCGTGCTCACAGCCGCCGCA
>CAISLL010000122.1 GCA_903886165.1 uncultured beta proteobacterium
ATTTGAAAGCTTACGCCTTCTTGTGGGTGTTGGCGTAATCGATGGCGTTTTGCACCGTCGTTATCTTTTCAGCATCTTCGTCAGGGATTTCAATCCCAAACTCATCTTCAAGGGCCATCACCAGTTCAACTGTGTCCAGGGAATCTGCACCCAGATCTGCCACAAAGGCCTTTTCGTTAGTGACCTGGGACTCTTCAACACCGAGTTGTTCGGCAATGATTTTTTTAACGCGTGCTTCGATATCGCTCATGGATTCCCTCTGAGGGTTGTAAAAAGAATGTGATTTTAGCCGGGCTTGAAAACTGATCTGCAACCTCACCCCGAAGTTGGAAAATTTGTTTATATCCGAGAACGCTTACATGTACATGCCGCCGTTGACATGGAGTTCCTGTCCTGTGACATAGGCAGCCTGCGGGGAAGCAAGATAAGCAACCGCGTGCGCAATGTCTGACGGTTTACCCAAATGCCCGAGCGGGATTTGGGACAGCAACGCTTTTTGCTGCTCGTCGGCCAGTTGCGCCGTCATATCGGTCTCAATGAAACCTGGCGCCACGCAATTGACCGTGATATTGCGGGATCCCAACTCGCGGGCCAGCGCACGGGTCATACCCGCCACACCTGCCTTGGCGGCTGCATAGTTGGCTTGCCCCGGGTTGCCAGAGGCCCCCACCACCGATGTGATGCTGATGATGCGGCCATAACGCTGCTTCATCATGGTGCGCATGACCGCGCGGCTCATGCGAAACACCGCCTTCAGGTTGGTGTCAAGCACCGCGTCCCATTCGTCGTCCTTCATGCGCATGGCCAGGTTGTCGCGCGTGATGCCGGCGTTGTTCACCAAAATATGCAAGCCGCCATGCGCCTTGACCACGCTGTCTATCAGCGCATCCACGCCCGCGGCATCGTTCACATCAAGCGCCATGCCGCTGCAACCGGGGTACGCTGACAGAGCTTGCGACAACTTGGCTGCACCGTCTTCGGTGGTGGCCGTGCCAAGCACTTTCAAGCCCCGCTTGGCCAACTCGAGCGCAATCGCAGCGCCAATGCCGCGCGAGGCCCCGGTTACCAGTGCGACCTGGCCTTCAAACTTGATCTCACTCATGTGTCTATGCTTCCAGAACAAATGTTTTGACGTCAGCCAGGCTGACCATGTCCAGCAGGGCCATGCCTTGCATCTCAGGGTTGATGCGTTTGGTCATGCCAGCAAGCACCTTGCCCGGACCACACTCGACCAAGGTCGGCAACCCACGTGCTGCCATGGCTTGCACACATTCCACCCAGCGCACCGGGCCAAACGCCTGGCGGTACAAGGCATCACGAATTCTGCTGACATCGGTCTCAACCGCAACATCAATGTTGTTGACTACGGCGATTTGTGGCGAGGCAAACGCTGTCTCATCAAGTTTGGCCTTGAGCTTGAGCGCGGCAGGCTTCATCAAACTGGAGTGAAACGGCGCCGAGACCGGCAGTGGCAAGGCGCGTTTGGCGCCCATGGTCTTGAGCGCAACGCAGGCTTGTTCAACGGCCGCCTTGGAGCCGGCAATCACCGTCTGACCAGGATCATTGAAATTGACAGCCTCGACAATTTCAACTGAGTCCTGACCGAAAGATGCCGTGACCTCGGCGCACCCAGCAGTCACTCTTGAAGCATCAAGGCCCAGGATCGCCGCCATCGCCCCTTGCCCGACCGGCACCGCCTCCTGCATGGCCTGGGCCCTGAAACGCACCAACGGCGCCGCCTGCGCCAGTGTCAGAACGCCTGCTGCCACCAAAGCCGAGTACTCACCCAGGGAATGCCCTGCCACCGCCTGCGGCGCCACACCCACCTCGGCCATCCAGACACGGAAAGCTGCCACGCCGGCGACCAGCATGACTGGCTGGGTGTTGGTAGTGAGTGCCAGTGCTTCTTTGGGACCTGCCTTGATCAAGTGGCCAACGTCTTCACCCAGCGCATCGGATGCCTCAGAAAGCGTCTGGCGCACCTGCACATGGTCAGCCCAACCATCAAGCATGCCAACGGACTGTGACCCCTGGCCTGGAAAAACAAAAGCGAATGGTTTCATGTTTAAAATTAAATTTATAACAAATATGGCTATAGACCTTATTAATAAATCGTGGTTAGCTATAAAGTAAGCAGCACTGCTCCCCAGGTGAAGCCACCACCGACGGCCTCCAGCAGCAACGTTTGACCGGGTTTGACCTGGCCACTGCGCACGGCGCTGTCAAGTGCCAGTGGCACCGAGGCCGCCGAGGTGTTGCCATGCTGGTCCACCGTCACCACCACTTTGTCCATGGGCATCTTGAGTTTGCGTGCCGTGCTTTGCATGATGCGGATATTGGCCTGATGCGGAATCAACCAATCAATGTCTGAAGCTTGTTTGCCAGCCTTGGCCAGCACCGCTCGGGCTGCCTCATCAAGCACCCCTACCGCCAGCTTGAACACCGCCTGACCGTCCATCCGCAACATCGGATCGCCCAGCACCTGTCCACCAGACACATGCCCAGGCACACACAAGATCCCGCTGTAGTGACCATCGGCATGAATGTCCGTCGACAAAATGCCAGGCGTGCTTGACGCCTCCAGCACCACGGCACCGGCACCGTCACCAAACAACACACAGGTGGTGCGATCCTTGAAGTCCAGCAGGCGGGAAAATACTTCAGCACCAACAACCAGCGCCTTCTTGGCCGTGCCCGCGCGGATCAACGAATCCGCGACGGTCAGTGCGTAGACAAAACCGCTGCAGACCGCCTGCACATCAAACGCCGGGCCGCCTTTGGCACCCAGTTTGCTCTGCAAGATACAAGCGGTGGAGGGAAACACCATGTCGGGTGTGGAGGTGCCCACAATGATCAAATCAACGTCCTTGGCATCCACACCGGCTGCCGCCAACGCCTGGCGTGACGCGATCAGCGCCAGGTCACTGCTGTAAACGCCGGCGTCCACAAAATGCCGGGCGCGGATGCCGGTTCGCTCAACAATCCATTCATCGCTGGACTCCACTCCCTGCGCAGCCAGTTCAGCCACCAGGTCAGCATTGGTCAAGCGGCGCGGTGGCAGATAACTGCCAGTGCCAGTGATACGGGAATAAATGTTCATGACTCAGACGGTAACGGCCGGCTCCGGCTTGGTTGCCACGGCGGCATCGCCCAAAAGCGGCGCGGCATGTGCAATCCTGACCCGAACCCGATCCAGCAAATTATTTCGCGCTGCATCATACGCCCGACCCAGGGCATAGCCAAAAGCCAGTTCATCGGCTGAACCATGGCTTTTGAATACCAGACCACGCAGGCCCAGCAACGCACCACCGTTGTACCGCCGATGGTCCATCCGTTTTTTAAGTGCAGATATCACCGGATAAGCGGTTAATGCCGCCACTTTGGTGAAAATATTGCGCGAGAACTCTTTTCGCAGAAAATCGACGATCATGCCGGCCAGGCCTTCACTGGCCTTGAGCGCCACGTTGCCGACAAATCCATCACACACCACGATGTCAGCCGTGCCTTTGAAAATGTCATTGCCTTCAACATTGCCATAAAAATTCAGATCACCGGCTTGGCCCGCAGCACGCAACAATTCACCAGCCTTTTTGATCACTTCGTTACCTTTGATGGCTTCTTCACCAATGTTGAGTAAACCCACACTGGGATTTTCCTCGCCGCTGAGCACAGATACCAGGGCAGAGCCCATCACTGCAAACTGCAACAGGTGTTCAGCGGAGCAGTCCACATTGGCCCCCATGTCCAGCACCGTAGTGGCTGCACCTTTGGCGTTTGGAATTTGCCCGGCAATCGCAGGACGATCAATGCCATCGAGTGTTTTGAGAAGATAGCGGGAAATCGCCATCAAAGCCCCGGTGTTGCCGGCAGATACCGCCGCTTGTGCAACCCCGTCTTTCACTTGCGCAATAGCAACCCGCATCGACGAGTCTTTTTTGCGTCGAAGCGCCACCTCCAGCGGATCGTCCATGGTCACCACTTCGCTTGCCATGATGACCTTGGCGCGCGCATGTGAATACCCCTCCATGTTTTCCGGCAAACCCACCAAAACAAGTTGCACATCGGCATGCTGATCCAAAAAGCGCGTGCAGGCGGGCAAGGTGACACGAGGGCCGTGGTCACCGCCCATACAGTCAACAGCAATAGTGATCATGAATAACTGCGCACCCATCAAACAATGAAAACAAGTTCGACAGGCGTCGAACCCGGACGATCAAATCCAGAAACGCAAAAGCCCGGGGCTACGCAATTGGTAGCCCCGGGCCTTGGGTGTTCCGCCGAGTTTAGGCTTCAGACTTGCTCTTGAGCACCTGACGGCCACGGTAAAAACCGTTCGGGCTGATGTGATGACGCAAATGGGTCTCACCGGTGGTGGCCTCAACAGCGATACCGGGAACAACCAGGGCATTGTGCGAGCGGTGCATACCGCGCTTGGAAGGGGACTTTTTGTTTTGTTGGACGGCCATGTTCCGCTCCTAAAGGCTGTGAGCTGCCAAAGTAGCAGCAACTAGGGTTTGTTAAACAGCGCACATCATCCATGCGCAAAGACTGCAGAGTATAACCGACCTCAACGAGTTTTCAAACACTCACTTGCTGTCCGCATCTTTCAGGCCAGCCAGCACCGCAAACGGATTGGGCTTGACCGTGGCATCTTCAAAATCTGCGTCGGCGACGGCCAGCTTGATGGCCACAGGACAACTGTCGTGGCGCGGTACCACGGGCAAATCCATCAACACCTCGTCCTCGATCAGGCCCCGAAGGTCAAATTCACGGCTCGATACCAGCACATCTTCTGACGACTCGTCATCTTCCGCCTCAGCCTGGCTTTCAGTCTCCACAAACCTGAAAGAACGATCAACCAGCACTGGCACATCGACGACACTCAAACAACGCTGGCAGGTCAAGGGCAGGCTCACGCCAACTTGCAAATGCAACCAGACCTGAGGCTGGCCAGTCTGGTCAGGCTGAAGTTCAAAACGCACTGCCCAATTCAGAACACCTTCCGATCCAAGTCCTTTTGTTTCTTGTATCAGTCGCTCATAATTACATAGCAAATCCTGCCCGGCAAGTTGCAGGGACGATTGACCCGCGTGTTTGATGTCAAGTTTTGGGGTGGATGCGTGTTCACTCATGACTGCAGTGTAAGAGAATCAGGCCATGACCGAATCAACACCGCTCCAACTGATCCTGGCCTCCACCTCTGTTTACCGCCGCCAATTGCTGGAGCGCTTGCGTCTTCCTTTCACTGTGATCGCCTCGGCTGTGGATGAAGTGGCGCTGCCCAATGAGCGACCCGAGCAACTTGCCTGCAGACTGGCATTGGCAAAGGCACGCGCCGTGGCCACGAAGCACCCCGCCAGCGTGGTCATCGGCTCGGACCAGGTGGCCGACCTGAATGGCCACGCCCTGGGCAAACCCGGCACCCATGCGCGTGCCGTCGCCCAATTGCAACGCATGAGAGGCGAAACAGTGATTTTTCAAACGGCGGTCGCAGTGGTATGCCAGGCCACGGGATTTGCGCAAACCGAACTGGCACAGGTCAAAGTCCAATTCAAGTCCCTGACCGACGCCCAGATTGAAAGCTACCTGATGGCCGAGCGCCCGTATGACTGCGCCGGCAGTGCAAAGAGTGAAGGCCTGGGTATTGCCTTGCTGGCCCGCATTGACAATGACGACCCCACCGCACTGATCGGTCTGCCGTTGATTCGCACCTGCCAATTGCTGGAGGCAGCCGGACTCAAGGTGTTGTGACCATGCCCCAAAGCACCAATCCAACAAGAGGTCAGCTCTTTCTGGTACCCGCGCCACTCGACTTTGGATGCACAGCAACACCCGATTTACGTGCCACGTTGCCCATGGGTACGATCACCGTGGCCGCAAGCCTGACGCACTGGATTTGCGAAAACGCCAAATCCGCACGCGCCTACCTCAAACGCGTGAATGACATCACCCCGCTGTGCCAACCGATCCAGGCGATGTCACTGGTGGAACTGCCGCGCGAAGTTCACAAGAAAGGCGACCATCACGGAAATTTTGACGCGCGGGCCTTGTTGCAGCCTGCACTGGCAGGTCACGACGTCGGATTGGTCAGTGAAGCCGGCATGCCCGCCATTGCTGACCCAGGCTCATCAGTGGTTCGCGCCGCCCATGAGCTGGGCATTCAGGTGGTGCCGCTGGTCGGTCCGGTGTCTTTGCTGCTTGCATTGGCCGCCAGTGGGCTCAACGGGCAGAATTTTGCGTTTGTGGGGTATCTGCCGCAAGACCCGCAAGAACGCATCGGACGCATTCGCGAGCTGGAATCCCTGGCCCTGAAAACCGGGCAAACCCAGCTGTTCATTGAAACACCTTACCGCAACCTGGCCATGCTTCAAGCCTTATTACAAACGCTTCAGCACAACACCCGCCTTGTCATCAGCAGCGGGCTGACACTTGACAACGCCTGCATCACCAGCGCCACCATCAAACAATGGAAATACAAGTCTGCAATGCTGGACAACGCGATACCTGCCGTGTTTGCCATCGGGCGTTAAGCCAGCCTGACCGACTACGGTGCAGAGGGCTGCGACATCAAGCGTGTCAATGTAAGGCTGCAGTGGCCTTGAAGGCCTGAATGGCGCCAGCCCCAATGGCGACCCCAAAACGTTTGACCAGACGCTCAGCCACGTTGTCACGGCGGGTGTAGTCGATGATTTCTTCAGCCTTCACCACTTCACGCGCGACAAAATCCAGACTGCCAAGCTGGTCTGCCAAACCGAGCGCAATCGCCTGTTCACCACTCCAGAAGAGGCCACTGAAAGTCTCAGGTGTCTCCTTCAGCCGCTGCCCACGCCCGGCCTTGACCACCGTAATGAACTGCTGATGGATCTGGTCAAGCATGACCTGCGCAAATTCCCTTTGCGTCCTGGTCTGGGGGCTGAATGGATCCAGAAACCCCTTGTTTTCGCCCGCCGTCATCAGACGGCGCTCCACACCAAGCTTTTCCATGAGCCCCGTGAAACCAAAACCATCCATCAATACGCCAATGCTGCCCACAATGCTGGCCTTATCGACAAATATCTGGTCGGCAGCAACCGCGATGTAATATGCCGCGGACGCAGCTGACTCCTCCACCACCGCATACACCGGCTTTTGATGCAAGGCCTTGAGCCGGTGGATTTCATCGTTGATGATACCGGCCTGCACCGGACTGCCGCCCGGAGAGTTGATCAACAACACCACCGCCCGTGCGCCACTGTCTTCAAACGCAGCACGCAGAGACGACACCACCAGTTCCGCACTGGCCTCGGCGCCGGACGCGATTTCACCTTTTATTTCAATGACTGCGGTGTGCGGGGAGGTCACATCCTGCCCGACACCGCCCTGGCTCAGCCCCATCCAGACCAGCGTGACAAAAAAACCGAGCCATGCCAGGCGGAAAAAAACCCGCCAGCGGCGCGCCGCGCGCTGCTCATTCAAGGTGGCAAAGGCCAGCCGCTCCAGCGTGTCACGCTCCCAGCCAGTGGCAGCCGAGCGATGAAGATTTGCTTCGTTTTTAGTAGCTGAATCCGCTTTACATTCAGGGCCAAAAGCCTCATTTTTTATAAATTGATCAGCGGGGGAAGGCACCCCGGAACCAGGCGTGACGGGATCGTTCATATTAAATTGCAGGTTGAAATTTTTCTGAAGTATGCCAGTGCACCAGGCCATCAGCCTCCGACACCTGGATTTTGACCAGCCCACCGCGACACGGCCCCATGCGACAGTGTCCGCTTTGCGGTGCGTACATGGCGCCATGGGTGGCACATATCAGCCAGTGGCCTGTCAAATCAAAGAACTCGTTGGGCTGGTAATCCATTTCCATCGGCACATGGCTGCAGCGGTTCAGGTAGGCAACCACCTGCCCTTGATAACGCACGGCAAAGGCGGCCTGGCTCTGGCCAAAATAAAGCACCTCAAACGGCACAGCGCGACTGCTGTCCGCCAGATCTTCGGATCGGCATAAAAATATCGCTTGCGTCATGCGAGTGGTTCAAGCCAGTTCAGGCATGGGCCAGCAGCCAATCATGCAGCTGTGTCACGTCATGTGCCACGTACAAGGGGTTGAGCGCGTAAAAGGCATCGGGTTCATGCGCCCCATAACTGACACCCACACTGGCGCAACCCGCATTCAAGGCCATTTGCAGGTCATGGGTGGTGTCACCGATCATCAGGGTGCGCTCACGGGGCACATCAAACTCCGCCATCAATTCACGCAACATCAGCGGATCCGGCTTGCCAGCGGTCTGGTCTGCGGTGCGCGACGCGTCGAACGTGCCCGCAAGGATCGAGGCGGCTAGCGCCTCATCCAGCCCGCGGCGGCTTTTGCCAGTCGCCACCGTCAACACATGGCCCCTGGTTTTCAGGTCAGCCAACATGGGCAACACGCCCTCAAACAGGCTGATCTCGTGCTGGATCGCAAAATAGTGGTGCCGATAGCGATCCCCCAGCAAGGAGTAACGCTCTTTGGGCACATCCGGTGCGGCATGCGCCAACGCCTGCATCAAGCCCATGCCAATCACAAACGAGGCTTCTTTGTGTGTTGGCTTCTTGCCGCCGACATCCACCACCGCCGCCTGAATACAGCGGGCAATGATGGCGGTGGAATCAAACAGGGTGCCATCCCAGTCGAAAGCGATCAAATCGAAACGTCGTTGTGTCATGCATTGGGACGCGCAAGCGCTTGAAGTGAAGAAAATTGAGACAACTCGGGCGGCAGCTCTGCCAGCACTTCGACACGCTCTGCGGTGCCGGGATGATTGAACTGCAAGCGCCAGGCGTGCAGAAACATCCGCTTGAGTACTGGCACGTTGCTGGCGCGGGACAACAACTTGTTGAGTTCAAAATCACCATATTTGTCGTCACCCAAAATGGGGAAACCTTCGCTGGCCAGGTGCACACGAATCTGGTGCGTTCGCCCTGTCTTGATCGTCACTTCGAGCAAAGTGCCACCCGGCAGAGCCTCGCGCACACGCACCAGGGTCACGGACGGCATGCCGTCAGGGTCTTCGCGCGACACCACCTTGACACGGCGCTCGCCCGCCTGTGCCTCTTTCCCATCCAGCAGATACTTGTGCAAAGGCTTGTCAAGCACCTTGAGCCTGGCTGGCCATTGACCTCGTACCATGGCCAGATAGGTCTTGCCAGTCTGGCGCTCACGAAACTGGTCTTGCAGGTTTTTCAGCGCGCTGCGTTTTTTTGCCACCAGCAAAATACCACTGGTTTCACGGTCCAGCCGATGCACCAGTTCCAGGAACTTGGCTTGTGGTCGTGCCATGCGCAGTTGTTCGATCACGCCAAAACTCACCCCTGAGCCGCCATGCACCGCCACCCCAGCGGGTTTGTTGATAACCAGCAGGCAATCGTCTTCCAGCAGCACCTCAAAGTCACGTGCCGGTCCGCCACGTGCGGCACCCTCGGCCATGGCCTGCGCTTTCTCGGCCACCCGCTCAGAGACGCGCACCGGTGGAACGCGCACCAGGTCACCCACATCCAAACGGGTATCGGCGCCCACCCGGCCTTTGTTCACCCGCACTTCGCCGCTGCGGATCATCCTGTAAATGTGGGTCTTGGGTACCCCTTTTAGTTGGCGCATCAAAAAGTTGTCGACCCGCTGGCCTGCGCCGTCTTCATCAACGCAGACGGTTTTTGCTTCCGGCTTTGGCAGCGCAGGTTTGACCTCTATAATGTGTTTCACTAGCGGTGTGCTGTAAGTGGTTGATTTAACTGATAGATCATTCGTTATGTCGGTGAAGTTTAGTTCACGCGCCATTTGCCCCGCCAGTAAAGTCGATACTGCCTGACGCGCCAGTTGTAAATGCCCAACCTGATGTTGCGCATGGCAATTCGAGTGTCAGGTCAAAACGACGCCTTGAAACCCAGAATCGGAATACCCAAAATTCACAGCCGTGGGCTGTGAATGGAATGAAGCGAGATGTTTGTATTGATGTCCCTGATGTTTAAATGCCTGCAGCGCGCAAACGTGCTGTGCTTTGGCATGCGTCAGCCATTCACGCCTGTCAAAAAGGCGCGTAACGCTGTTAGATCAATAGCTAATTCTTATCCAAACCCGATCGCTCCCCTCCACGCGCCTATACCCAGACTCATTGTGTGAGTCCAGGTTCTCCGGCTTTTCCTCCTTGTTTCAAAGCGTCAGTTTGTGTGTCATAGAAGCCCTTTAGGGCTTTCGGTTGATATTTAAATTGAAAGAACGCTGCCCATGAAACGGATGCTGATCAACGCGACGCAGGCTGAAGAACGCCGCCTCGCCATCGTCGACGGACAAAAACTGCTCGACTACGAAATCGAAATTGAAGGACGCGAACAACGCAAAGGCAACATTTACAAAGCCGTGGTTACCCGCGTCGAGCCCTCCCTCGAGGCCTGTTTTGTGGATTACGGCGAAGAGCGCCACGGATTCCTGCCGTTCAAGGAAATCTCGCGCCAATACTTTCAGCCAGGTGTGGCAGTCAGCCAGGCGCGCATTCAGGAGGCCATCCGAGAAGGCCAGGAATTATTGGTCCAGGTTGAAAAAGAGGAGCGCGGCAACAAGGGCGCAGCACTGACCACCTTTGTGTCGCTGGCCGGTCGTTATGTGGTCCTGATGCCCAACAACCCGCGTGGTGGTGGCGTCAGTCGTCGCATCGAAGGCGAGGACCGTGCCGAACTGAAGGAAGCGCTGGACCAGCTCGAATACCCCAATGGCATGAGCATCATTGCCCGCACTGCTGGCATCGGCCGCAGCGCGCCAGAATTGCAGTGGGACCTGAACTACCTGCTGAAGTTGTGGGCAGCCATCGACGGCGCTGCCAAAGGCGCCAAGGGCGCATTCCTGATTTACCAGGAGTCATCGCTGGTGATTCGCGCCATTCGCGACTATTTCAACCATGACATCGGCGACATCCTGATCGACACCGACGATGTGTACGAGCAAGCCCAGCAATTCATGGCCCATGTAATGCCTGAACACGCCGCTCGGGTGAAACGCTACCGCGACGATGCACCGCTGTTTTCGCGCTTCCAGATCGAACATCAGATCGAATCCGCCTACGCCCGCACGGTGCAATTGCCCAGCGGCGGCGCGATTGTGATTGACCACACCGAGGCGCTGGTCAGCGTCGACGTGAATTCGGCCCGCGCCATCAAGGGCGGCGACATTGAAGAAACCGCCACCCGCACCAACCTGGAAGCCGCCGACGAAGTGGCGCGCCAGGCTCGGCTGCGCGATTTGGGCGGCTTGATCGTCATTGACTTCATTGACATGGAAGAAAGCCGCAACCGCCGCGACGTGGAAAGCCGCCTGCGCGATGCACTGCGGCAAGACCGTGCCCGCGTGCAGTTTGGCACCATCAGCAAATTTGGCCTGATGGAAATGAGCCGCCAGCGCCTGCGCCCGGCCCTCTCCGAGGGTGCCTCCATTCCCTGCCCGCGCTGCGGCGGCTCGGGCCACATCCGTGACACCGAATCCAGCGCGCTGCAAATTCTGCGCATCATCCAGGAAGAATCCCTCAAGGACAGCACGGCCTCTGTGCTGTGCCAGGTGCCGGTTGAAGTGGCGTCGTTCCTGCTCAACGAAAAACGCACTGAAATTGCCAAGATCGAGTTGAAGCAGCGCATCAACGTGATCATGGTGCCCAACAAGTCGCTTGAGACACCCAATTACCGCCTTGAACGCCTGAAACACGACGATCCACGCCTGGACAACATCGAAGCCAGCTACAAGATGGCCGATGAAATCGAGGAAGCAACCGCGGTGACACGCCGCTCACAAGAACCCACGAACCGTCAAACACCTGTGATCAAAGGCGTGCTGCCCGACGCGCCGGCCCCGGTAGCACCCCCGAAACCTGTCGTTGCACCGACACCTGTGGCAGCGCAACCCCAGCCCAAGTCTGTTGCTGCGCCTGTAGTCGTCGAAAAAGGCTTCTTCGGCTGGATCAAGAGCCTGTTTGCGCCCGAGGCTGCACCGGCACCCACACCCGCCCCGGCGGTGGTTATGGAGCCCGCCAGGGAAGACAAACGCCCGTCCCGTGATGGCCGCCCAAGCCGGGACAACGCCCGTCGTGGCGAGCCACGTGGTGAAGGTCGCACCGACCGGGGTCCACGTCCTGAGGGTCGCCCACCGCGCGGCGAAGGCGTAGCAGAAGGCCGTGGTGAAGGTCGCGGCGGTAGCCGGGGCGGCAACCGCGGTGGCAACCGGGGTGAGCGCAGCGAGCGGCCGGAACGTGGCAACGGCCTGCGCGAGCGTGTGGACGTTCAGGCCAACAATGTGGCAGCCGAAGGCAACAGCGGTGTGGTGATCGATGCCCAGCCAGGCAATCTGCCTGATGCTGGCCGCACTGAGCAACGCCCCGAACGCGGCCCACGCACTGGTGAACGCGGCGAACGCGGTGGTCGCCCGGAACGTGGCGAGCGCCGCCCGCGTAGCCCACGCCCGGAAGGCGACGGCACTGCCGGCCAAGAGCAGACCAGCGGCCAGCCTGTCCATGGTGATGGCGTGCAAGCCAATGCCGAAGGCACCGAGTCCAATGCACCCACCGATGTCCGTCCAGACGGTACACCACGGGAAAAGCGTTCACGTGACCGCTATGGCCGCGAGCGCAAGCCGCGCGGTGAACGCACCGAGCGCAGCGAATCGACTGAAGTTCAATCCAGTCTGGCGCTCGACGACGCACCGCAGGAAGAAGTAGTGCCACGCAAGTCCTACTTTACGCAGGCTGTAGCAGCCACCGAAGTTGCACAGGAAAGCACTTCGGCAGGTCCTCAAAGCGCATCGACGGAGCCGCAAAGCCCAGTGCCGGCGCCAGCCTTGACCCATGTCGAGGCAGTGGTGGCAACCGCGCCTTCCCCGGTGGCTCAGCCAGCCCCGGTCGAAGCTGTGGCGGCTGTCACCAGCACCACTCCTGCGGTCGATGTGTTGGCAGAGGCCGCGCCCGCAAAAACCCGTGCCGGCGCCCCTGCAAGCAAAGCCATCAGGGCGACAGCGGTACCAGCCGCAATAGCCACGACAACTGCCACCAAGGGCATGCCCAAAGTTCAGCCGTTTAGCCTGTCGCTTGGTGAATTGACGCAAGTCGCCGAGCAATCCGGCCTGAACTGGGTGAACTCGGATGCGGCCAAGGTGGCAGCGGTGCAGGCAGCCATCGCGGCTGAGGCCAAACCGGTGCACACGCCACGAGAGCGGCCACCCGTGGTCCAGATCGAGGACAAACCCCTGGTGCTGGTGGAAACCCGCCGCGACTTGCGCAACATGACGCTGCCATTTGAAAGCACCGAGCAGGTTTAAACCCATCCAACTGGCTTTCCTACCGCAACAAGGGGCACCGTCGATGCCCCTTGTTTGTTTGCCCGCATTTACTTTTTGTTTGGTTTTCGCAACCGTCCGGTAGTGCTGTTCGACTGGGCCAACCCCTACGTCACCTTTGCGCGCCATGCCCGGGTCATGGTGGCCAGCGCGAAGCATGCACCAAACCCCACCGATGCTTAAGGCTTGCCCTGTTCGTACATTTCGTACTTGGGCTCAGCCAATATGAACGGACGGGTTTGATCTTCGATGTTGGCGGATGGGGCGCTGACCGTTTTGGGCAACACGCGGGACAAAATGACAAGTCCCGCGATGGCTGAAAAAATCGATCCCGCATACACACCCAGGCGCACCGGTGTAGCCAGCGCCGGATCGGCAAAGGCCAATGCCCCAACAAAAAGACTCATGGTAAAACCCACACCGGCAATACAACCCACACCAGCGATTTGCCACCAATCGCCTGGCTTGTTGGCTTTGATGAGCTTTACTCCCAGGTAGGTCATCAAGAGGATACCGATGGGTTTGCCCAGTGCCAAGCCCAGTGCGGCGCCCAAGGTAATGGGGTGTTGCAGGTAATGACCCGCACCATCCAGGCTGATGCCTGCATTGGCAAAGGCAAACACCGGCATGATGCCAAACAAAACCCAGGGTCTGAAGCTGTGCTCCGCCTCATGCAGGGGGCTGTGACCGTCTTTGGCTTTGAGCGGCACGCACGCAGCCACGATCACACCGCCAATTGTGGGGCTAATGCCCGACTGGTACATCACCACCCAAAGCATGATGCCCGTCAAAATGTACAGGCCCACAGAAGCCACCTTCAAGCGGTTCATCACCACCAGCACGGCACTGACGCCTGTGGCAATCAGCAGGTAGTCCGGAAAAACCTTCTCGGTGTAGAAAATCGCCACGATCACAATGGCCCCCAGATCGTCGACCACCGCAACCGCCAGCAAAAACGCCTTCAATGCGACCGGCACCCGATTGCCCAGCAAGGACAACACCCCCAACGCAAAGGCAATATCGGTCGCCGCCGGAATGGCCCAGCCCTTGCCAAAGCCCGCACCGCCTGCTAGCGCCAAAAACAACAGCGCCGGCACGGCCATGCCGCCTGCGGCGGCCAGCACGGGCAGCAGCGCCGCCTTTGGGTCGGAGAGTTGCCCCTCCATCATCTCGCGTTTGAGCTCCAGCCCGACGAAGAAAAAAAACAACGCCATCAACGCGTTTTTGATCCAGTATGCCACCTTCATCTCAATGCCGCCGCCCGTGGGTCCAATGCTGAAAGACGTTGCAAGTACCGATTGGTAGTCAGTCCCCCAAGGAGAATTCACGACGATCATCGCCAGCGCAGCGACAAAGACCAGCAATGCGCCTGGCACGGCTTCATGCGGCAAAAAACCTAGGACTTTGTGTTCGGATGCAGGGACGGTCATCGTGGCAGGTTTTCTAGTCAATCGAGTACAAGCAACCCTTATAGGCTGCGCAAGAGGTCAGAAATACCCATCCTTCCCAGCGCTGCAGTTTGGCTCCCGTGATCGCAAAGTAAGCCAGCGGAGCGGTGGCACCCAGCATCATCCAAATGTCAAAACTGGCAATTTGGGGCGGCATATCAATCAGCTGGATGATCGACGCGGCCCCCAGAATGTATAGAAAGTTGGCGATATTAGAGCCCACCACATTGCCCACCGCAATACTGGGCGCGCCGGGCACACTGGTCACCAGTTCGGGGGTCGAGGTGCCAAACCCCACCAGCGTCAACCCAATCAGGAGCGGCGATAACCCCAACGACGTGGCCGACGCCACGGCCCCGCGTACCAACAACTCGCCACCCACCAATAGCAACACCAGGCCCAGGCCAACAGATACCCAAGCTTCCATGCGTTTTTCCCCCAGTTGCGGGCACACCAGCCCTTTGATGCCAAGCTGAGTATGCCGCCGGGTGGCAAACATACCTGGTGGCTTGCGATTTTCGGCCCGCAACAGCGTGGCAATACCCGATTGCCGTTGCAGCTTCAGGCGACACTGGCTTGTGCATTCGCCACCGGTACGCCAAAAAACCCGCGGCGAACCAATCCAAGGTAACTGGAGGCTTTATTGCCCCCGCTGCGACGAGCAAAACCAACTGCCTTCTCGGTTTTTGCAATGCAACTGTCGGGAGAATCGTCTGACAGCACGGTGGTAAAGCCACAACTCACAGTAACCCGACCGACCTTGGAAAAGTTGTATTTCTCGACGTTGACGCGAAAACGCTCGAACGCACCCAATACCAGAGCTTCATCCGGGCAATGCAACAAGACCCCAAATTGGTCACCGCCAAAGCGGTAGAGCCGGTCGTAGGTACGAAACGTGTTGCTTAACATGCGCGCCACACGCTCCAGCACGTCTTCGGCCACACCGCGCCCAAAGCGCTCGGCAATCAGATCAAAATTGTCGATGTTCGCGCAACCCAGCCAATAGTTCACGGGCACCCGGTGGCGGCGCTCCTGACCAGGCAGGGCCTCGTCCAAAGACGCGCCGGCGGCGTCCTCAAGGTCTTCCAGCACCGCACTGTAAAACGCATCATCCAGTGATTTGCGGTTGAGTAGACCGGTCATCGGATCGCGGTCGCTGTATTCCAGCAAGCTGTACATATTGCGGTAAATACGTCGCAGGTTGTCGACCAGCAGCAAATTGTCATCGCTCAGCGGTCCCTCCGAATGCAACTCCAGAACGCCCTGGTCGTTTTCCCGCAGCTGCGAAAACAAGGGCAGCATGTTGATGCGCGGGCCATCTGGCCCCGCCCAGGCAATTTCGACCCGGTCGCGCAGTTGCAGGCTCCTCAAACGGTCTGGCGCGTCTTCAAGCTTGACCAATGAAGAGAAATCGACCCGAAGCGGGTCAATCACCCGACCTCCCCCTTTGGCATCGAGTCGGGCCACTTCGAGCCAGCGGCTCTCGCCCTCTTCACGCATTACCCTGGCAATCACGATGCGGTTCACAGGCAACAAGTCAAGCAGGGCTTTGGAGAGGGTCAGCTCCAGCAAATCGCGGTCACGGTGGTCAGTCAGCCTGACAATGTGTTCAATGTATGTGCTCATGGGCAAATCATAGACGTGAAATGACGATCCGTCACGCTTGGGGGCCGGACAAAACGGGAACAATGCGCGCCTGATTCAGCCACAGCATTCAATCAGGCCTTGCGGCGCAGCCTGACCTGCGCCGCACTGCGCCAGGCCGCCGCCGCCTGGACCTCGTCACCCTGACGTTGTGCCAGCTCGGCCAGCATTTGCCAGGCACGCGTTTCCAGCCCGACATCCTGCAGCCTCGGCAATGAGATCTTGAGGAGCTGATGCGCCTTGCCCCACAGTTGCAGATGCAGACAGGCCACCCCTGCCAGATACTGCAGGACAGCATCGCCGGGATAGGTGGTTTGTGCATGTTCAATGCGCGATAACCATTGGGCGTCAATGGCATCTTCCGTGGCCGCAAAGCCGTTCTCCATCACACGAACCAGCATGACTTTTTGCTCCGGCAACATGCTTTGCGGCAAAGTGACCATGCGTTGCCACACCGGCATCAACCATTCAAAGGCCGTGTGCGCCGGGCCACCCAGGCGCAGCCAGCGACCGGCTGCGGCACAGGCCACTTCAGGCAGGTTTTGCTCACTCTCCTCGAGTTGCAACCAGACCCTTTGCAGTTGCTCCAGGTCAAACGCACTTTGGAGCCACTCCTGTGCCAAAGAACGCAACAAGCCCTGCGCAGAGGCTTGTGAAAAGGCACGGTGCTTGGCCAACAGGCGCGCTGTCTCCAGTGCCAGCCCGGTCTTGCCCGCCAAACGAGCCACCTTCAGGCGCAAACGCAGCGCCACAGTGCGCCTGGCCACACCAGAGGGCAATTGGTCCAGCCAATTCAACGCCGCCGTTGAATCATGTTCCTGCAAAGACCAGCGCACTGCCCGCAACAACAAACCATCGCGTGTGCCGCCGGCATCGTTCCCACCGGCCTGCGACAAGGCCTGCTGGAAATGCAACTCGCGTGTCGGCAAGTCCTGCAAGGACTGCGAACTCTCCGCTGCCAACAGATTTGCCAGCACGCGCAAGCGCGTTGCTTCAGGCCAGACTTCACCACTTTGCGCCAGGGCTGCCTCACGCGCCAACACGTTTTGCGCCGCTTTCCTCGCACGCAAGAAACGCCCGGCCACCAGGTGCGCCATCGCCTCCAGCAGCGCGGCATACATCACTCGCTCCTGATGGCGCAAACGCCACAAGCGAGCTTGCGCAGGCAGTGCAAACAGGGCCGACAAAGCCTTCAGTGCCAAGTGCATCAACACAAACAACAGACCCAACAGCAGCACCACCATGTTGAGCGACAAATCCACCCGATGCGGCGACCAGAACACCGTGATGGTGCCGGCATTGGTGCTGACGAACAACGCAAGCGCCGCAGCCACCCCGAACAGCCCCAGAAACCACAAGGCCACACGCATGGTCAGCGACCCGCTGCAGCAGTGGCCAGCACCGCCAGTGTGTCATCCACTCGCGGCAACTGCAGGGTGCGCATCTGTGTCTGAACCTGTTGCAACAACACTGCCGCAGCCTGCGATTTACGCGAATTGGTTTGGAAATATTTGCCCAGCATCGCTTCAACATCTGCCAGGTCGGAGCGAGCCGATTCGATTTGCCGCGCCAACAGACCTAATCTGGCGTTAAGCAGCTTCAGTTTCAGGTTTTCACGCAGAAAAAAAGACTGTTCAGGCGACAGAAGGGCCGCCTCGGGGGCCTCAATGCGACTGACACGCACCAAACCACGGGCCTCGTCGAACATGATTTTCAGCCCCTTTTGCCACCATCCCACAGGCGGCTGCGGTGGCGCCACCAGACTTTTCTCCTGCTGCCGGGCTGGTGCCACGGCATTCGCAAGCGCCAGATCATCTGCCAGTCGCACCAATTCATCGAGTTTGATCAACATGGTCGGTGTGTCGCTCACCGCGGACGATTTGACGCGGTCAATGTCGCGCGCTATGGCGCGCTGCAGCAGGGCCAGGCGGGGCTGCGCCGCCCGCACAATGCGCTGATCGGCACTTTTCAGCGCCGCCAGCAAGGGCTCGACACTGCCTGTCAACTGGGCTTGCTGCTGAGCCAGTCGCAGGGCCGCCTCAATGTCGACCACCAGGTTTTCGTCACGCGAACGCGACATGCTTTGCATCAGCTCATCCAATTGGCTGCGCTGCAGCGCAACCTCACTCAACCGGGAATCCATCACGGCTGCGCGCGCCGCCGTGTCTTGCGCCGTGGCCATGGCCTGCCTGGCCAGCGCCCTTGCCTCCACTGACTGTGCCTGAGCCTCGGCACTCTGGCGCGCCAGTTGCTCCTGCATGCCCGCGACTTTTTGCCACAACAGCCCGGTTGCCAGCATGGCCACCAAGGCAACTACACCGACCACCACGGTGACGGTTTGCGGCACAGGCTTGTGGTTATGCAGATGGTTCGGTGGCCCTGATGCCACGTGCAGGCTCGCCGACGGGTCTGCGGGTGTCTTGTCAGGCGTGTCGGGAGCAAGCTCAGGGTTCATGACAGGGATTCTATCGACGCCAAGACATCTGCAAAGACCGGGCGAGCCTGTGCCACCACACCAAAACCAACAGCACGGGCAGCCGCAGCGATGCGCGGGTGCGTCGCCACGGCACGTGCGGCTGACCAATCCTGCCCTGGCAAGAGGGCCTGCAAATGAACCAAGGCTTCGGCGCTGCTGAACAGCCAGACCGAGCCATCAGCTGCGCCAGCGGTAGCAAACGCTCGCTGTTGCGCTCCCCAGACCGGCGCGCCGCGCTGGTATGCCACCACAAAATCCACCTTGACGCCGGCATCTGTCAAACGTTGAGCCAGCCAGTCACGCCCGACGCCGGTGTCACCCACCAGGGAGACGCCGTCAGCGGCCGCGCTGTCACCCCGAACAATGAGCACCTTGTCGCCCGCATGGACCTGGGTCTGCACCAGCTGCCAAAGCGCCTCAGAGTCGAACTGCCCGGCTTGCTCTGATGGGCTGTCGATCAAGTGTGCTGGGATGCCGTTCTCAGCCAAGGCTTGCGCGGTGCCTGGCCCAGTTGACCAAGCTCTAATTTTTATAGCTTTATCCCAATATAAAACATGGTCTATGGCCGTATTTTCTCTAAAAAAATAATTCACAGCATGGCGGCTGACGAACATGGCTGCGGCATAACTCTGCAGGCGCTGCCAGACTGCGTGTACTTCGGTCTTGTCGGCCAGACTGCGCACCTCAATCAAGGGCAGCGCCAGCGCGTCATGCCCCTGTGCGCTAAACAGGTCAACCCAGGCCTGCGCCTGTGGCTGTACCCGAGTCACCAGCAGCCGCTCGCTCAACCCGGGTCACCCGCACCTGCTGTCAAGTGCGCCAGCGTGCCGCCCTGCGCCAGCACCTGGCGGCGCAGTTCTTGCGCAACTTGCAGCCCCAAGCCGGTCGCACTGGCCAGATCGCTCACCGGGCCGGTCAAGTTGACGCGCACCAGCGGCAGCCGCCCCTCGGTGTCCCCCCAGGCGGCATCAATTGTCAATTGATCTTGCGCCAGTGTGGCGTAGGCGGCCAGCGGCATCGAACAACTGCCCCCCATGGCACGGCTCACTGCGCGTTCTGCGGCCACGGCGAGCCAGCTCGTGTGGTCCACCAGAGGCGCCAGCGCCGCGATCACATCGGCACGGTCAGAGCGCACCTCAATGCCCAGGGCACCTTGACCCGCAGCGGGCAACATCACCGACGGTTCAAATACGGCACGAATCCGCACCTCCAACCCCAAACGCTTCAAGCCAGCTGCAGCCAGCACAATGGCGTCATACTGCCCCTCATCCAGCTTGCGCAAGCGGGTGTCAAGGTTGCCGCGCAATGGCTCAATCTTCAGATCAGGCCGCAGCGCGCGCAACAGCGCCATTCGACGCAGGCTTGAGGTGCCCACCACCGCACCCTGTGGCAAGGCATCCAGGCCGACGTAGTTGTTTGAGACAAACGCATCACGCGGGTCTTCGCGCAGCATCACACACGCCAGATCAAAGCCTTGCGGCAACTCCATTGGCACGTCCTTCAGTGAATGCACCGCCAAATCAGCTCGCCCCTCTTCCAGCGCCACCTCAAGCTCCTTGACAAACAGGCCTTTGCCACCGACCTGGCTGAGGGCACGGTCCAGAATCTGGTCGCCCTGGGTGGTCATGCCCAACAGCTTGACGCCATGACCCATGCCGGTCAGAAGCGACTGCACATGTTCAGCCTGCCACATAGCCAAGCGACTCTCTCTGGTGGCGATGGTGAAGGATTGGTTGGTGTGACTCATATAAACAGGCGCGAGGCCGTAACCTCTTTGTAATCTTTTGGCAACCCGGAATGCTAGCATGGCTTCTTGACGATGCGTATTGCCCCATGCCCCTGAGAACCGACATGACAAAGCCCAACCCTGCACTGCCCCAAAAAACCCTGCTTGCCACCGAGCGCCCGCTGGTCGAGGACATTCGTTTGCTGGGACGCATATTGGGTGACGTGATTCGCGAACAGGAAGGCGACGATGCCTATGCATTGATCGAGCAGATCCGCCAGCTCTCTGTGAGTTTTCGCCGGCATGCCGACCCGGTTGCGGACCGCGCGCTCAACAAGCTGCTCAAATCTCTCAGCAGCGACCAGACCGTCAGCGTGGTGCGGGCGTTCACCTATTTCAGCCATCTGGCCAACCTGGCCGAAGACCGCCACCACATCCGCCGCAACGCAATCCATGCGCGCGCCGGGCACAGTCGCCCCGGCAGTATTGAGTTGACATTGAAGCGACTGGACAGCCAGGGCATCACCCCGCAAGCCATCAGCGACATGCTGGCGAACAGCTTTGTCTCACCCGTACTCACAGCCCACCCCACTGAAGTGCAACGTAAAAGCATTCTGGATGCCGAGCGCGCCATTGCACAACTGCTGGCGGTGCGAGACGACATCCTAGCGCAGGCCGCCGCCAACCAAGTCACGCATGATGCCCTGACCCCGCGAGAACTGGCCAGCAACGAGGCACAGATGCGGGCCCGCGTGTTGCAACTGTGGCACACCCGCTTGCTGAGGTTTTCCAAACTCACCGTGGCCGACGAAGTGGAAAACGCGCTGAGTTATTACGAGTCAACCTTTTTGCGCGAAATTCCCAAGCTTTACGCCAGCCTGGAGCGCGCACTTGGCGCGCACCCGGTGCACAGCTTCCTGCGCATGGGGCAATGGATTGGTGGTGACCGTGACGGCAATCCCAACGTCAATGCGCAAACCCTGACGCATGCGCTACGCCGTCAGGCCGAGGTGGCGTTGCGACACTTTCTGACCGAAGTGCACTACCTTGGGGGTGAGTTGTCCATGTCGGACATGCTGATGGACTTCTCGCCCGAAATGCAGGCCCTTGCCGACCACTCACCCGACCGCAACGAGCACCGCAAGGACGAGCCGTATCGACGCGCCCTGATTGGCGTCTATGCCCGCTTGGCCGCCACTTTGAAAGCCTTGACCGGTGGCGAAGCCGCCCGTCACGCCGTGCCGCCACAAAACCCTTACCAAAAGCCCGAGGAGTTGCTGCGCGACCTGCGGGTGATCGAGTCCTCCCTGCTAGCCCAACACGCCCATGCCATGGCCACACAGCGCCTGCAACCACTGATTCGCGCAGTGGAAGTGTTCGGCTTTCATTTGGCCACCGTGGATCTGCGTCAAAGTTCCGACCAACACGAGCTGGTGATGGTCGAGTTGCTGGCGACTGCACGCATCACGCCCCACTATGCCGCGCTGGATGAAGCCGCCAAGTGTGGCTTGCTGCTGCAGCTGTTGTGTGACGCACGCCCCTTGCGTGTGGTGGGTCATGGCTACAGCGCCCACGCGGTTAGCGAACTCGGTATTTTTGAAGCGGCCAAGCAATCGCGTACCCAGTTTGGCACACAAGCCATTCGCCACTACATCATCAGCCACACCGAAACAGTCAGCGACCTGCTGGAGGTGATGCTGCTGCAAAAAGAATCCGGGCTGATGCAGGGCACGCTTGACACGCAGGCCGTATGTGACCTGATTGTGGTACCCCTGTTCGAGACAATTGAAGACCTGCGCAACGCCTCCGGCATCATGCGCGAGTTTTACGCCCTGCCCGGCGTGCTGGCGATGGTCCAACGCGGTAGCAAAGACCAGTATGGTGAACAAGACATCATGCTGGGCTACTCCGACAGCAACAAAGACGGCGGGATTTTCACCAGCAACTGGGAGTTGTACCGGGCTGAAATCGCGCTGGTCGAGGTGTTTGACAGCATCAGTGAGGGTGGCAACCCGGTCCAGTTGCGCATGTTCCACGGCCGCGGCGGCACCGTGGGGCGCGGTGGTGGCCCCAGCTTTGAAGCCATCCTGGCGCAGCCGCCCGGCACCGTGCGCGGGCAGATCCGGCTGACCGAGCAGGGCGAAGTGATTGGCTCCAAGTACGCCAACCCCGAAATTGGCCGGCGCAACCTGGAAACCCTGGTGGCTGCCACCCTGGAAGCCACCCTGTTGCACCCCACCCAATCCGCCAAACCCGCCTTTCTGGATTGCGCCGCTGAGCTGTCATTGGCCAGCATGGCGGCCTACCGCAGGCTGGTGTATGAAACTCCCGGATTTACCGAGTATTTTTTTGACGGCACGCCAATTCGGGAAATCGCCGAGCTGAACATTGGGTCACGCCCGGCGTCCCGCAAGGCAACACAAAAAATCGAAGACCTGCGTGCCATTCCGTGGGGCTTCAGTTGGGGCCAGTGCCGACTGACCCTGCCTGGCTGGTTTGGCTTTGGCAGCGCGGTGAATCAATTTTTGAACCCGCCGCAGGCCACCGCCAAAGTTACCCAACAACGCCTGGCGCTGCTGCAGCAGATGCAAAAACAATGGCCGTTTTTCAGCTCCTTGCTCTCCAACATGGACATGGTGATGGCCAAGAGCGACCTGGCACTGGCCTCGCGTTACGCCGAACTGGTGGACGACAATCGTCTGCGCAAGAAAATCTTCACCGCCATTGAGCAGGAATGGCACCGCACCGCGCAGGCACTGGAACTCATCACCGGGGACAAGGAACGCTTGACCCACAACCTGGCCCTGCAACGCTCGATTCGCCACCGCTTCCCCTACATTGACCCGCTGCACCACCTGCAGGTGGAACTGGTGCGCCGTTACCGCGGAGGGCAAACCGATGAGCGCCTGAAGCGCGGCATTCACATCTCGATCAATGGCATTGCTGCGGGGTTGCGCAACACCGGGAAATTACCAGGAGCCTCACACCCTGCGCACCAACCCGCGCACGGCAGCCAGTTGGCGTCGCGAGACGGGAAGCAATTCGTTGATACCATCAAGCCGCACCGCCCAGCCGTCGCCCTCTTCGGGGTCATGGTGCCGCTCCAATGCGCGCACCGCCCGCCGGGCCACCAGCGCATTTCGGTGGACGCGCAGGAATCGGCTGGCATGAAGGGTTTCAAGTTCAGCCAGTGACCCCTCCAGAATGTAGCTGTGCTCCTGTGTGCGCACTGTGACGTACTTCAGCTCAGCTTTCAGGTACAGCACTTTTGCCAGAGGCACACGCTCGGTTCGGCCACGCTCCTGAATGATGAGGCACTCTTCCGACAAATCAGCCTCTAGCCCTTTTTCCGCCTGCACAAATCGCTCTATTTTTTGTATCGATGTCTGCAGCCTTTCAAGCCTCACCGGCTTGGTCAGGTAGTCCAACGCCTCCAACTCGAAGGCCTGAACGGCATGTTCGGCGTAGGCGGTGACGAACACCACGGCCACCGGGTGCGGCAGGGCCCGCAGGGTTTGTGCCAGGGTCAAGCCATCCATGCCCGGCATGTGAATGTCAAGCAGCACCGCATCGACCTCATGGTGCTGCAGGAACGTCATCGCCTGCACGGCATTGAAGGCTTCACCCACCACCTGCACCTCCGGCTGGGTGCAATCCCCCAACAGAGAGATAAGTCGGGCACGCGCCAGGCTTTCATCGTCCACCACCAGCACTTTGATGCTCATCGCGCCACCTTTGCAGCATTCATGCGGGCAATTCCAGCCGGACCTGGAACACACCGTCTTTCAAACCACTATGAAACTGGGCCTGCACGTCGTGCAGCAGGCTCAAGCGCTGGCGCACATTGTCCAGCGCCAGACCGTTGCCGCGTTCGCTGCCAACCACAGGCGTGGTGTTGCTGACCTTGATCACCACCCGCGAACCCCGGCGCGCGGTGCTGACCTTGATGTCCGCGCCACCGGGACTGGGCTCCACCCCATGTTTAACGGCGTTTTCCACAAGGGGTTGCAGCAAAAGCGGGGGCAACCTCGCGCCATCGGCCAACGAATCAAGCGCCCATTCCACCCGAATGCGCGCACCAAACCGCACTTGTTCAATGGCCAGATAACGTTGAGCCATGGTGATTTCCTCGGCAAGCGTGACCGACTCACCCTGCTCCCTCAAGGCATGACGAAACAGGTCACTCAAATCCTCCAGCAGACGCTCCGCCTTGCGTGGCTCGGCACGCACCAGCGCAATGGCACTGTTCAAGGTATTGAACAAAAAATGCGGCCGTATACGGGCCTGCAATTCGGCCAAACGCGCCGCAGTGGCGGCTGGTGCCTTGCCCCTGGCACGCATGACCAGGGCTGCGACCAGGGCGGCAGACAATAAGGCTCCGGCAGACGCACTGGCCCACCAGGGCGCTGGCGCCAGCAAACCCACCAGCACCAACACGCCGCAGCCATACAACCCGGCTAACGCCCCAAGCGTGACCCCAGCCACTTGTTGCAGCGCCGGACTCAGCCGCGCCAGCCCTTTCTTGAGGCTGCAGGCCACAATGAGCCACAGCAGCGTGGCGGGCAAGGCGCCACCGGTGAACAGTGACAGTCGAGTCAACCACTCCAGCGGGTTTGATGCGCCAAACATGGCCGCAACTGCGACCACAGCCTGCACAAACAACACTGCACGTAGCACCACCCCCACATGGCACGCGTCAAACACCAGGACCACTGACTGGGGGACGACCTCCACAATCGGCTGCGTGTCCAGCTCTTGGAACACCGATAAAATTTGGGTATCTTTCATTCATCTGCCCGGTGGTTGGCCGATCTGGCAACTTTCGCAATTATTGATGATTCTTGGGCCAGCGCCCGCCCCTACCTTCGAGCCGCAATGAGTCTTACCCAATTCGACAAAAAGTCCCAAGCCTGGTCCGCACTGTTTTCCGAACCCATGAGTGATTTGGTAAAGCGCTACACCTCCAGCGTGTTTTTTGACAAGCGCCTGTGGCAAGCCGACATCGCTGGCTCGCTGGCGCACGCCGCCATGCTGTCGGCACAAGGCATCATCAGCGCGCAAGACCTTGCCAGCATTGAGCGCGGCATGGCGCAGATCACCACCGAGATCGAGACCGACGCGTTTGAATGGCAGCTCGATCTGGAAGACGTGCACCTCAACATCGAGGCGCGTTTGACCCACCTGATTGGTGACGCCGGCAAGCGCCTGCACACCGGCCGTTCCCGCAACGACCAGGTTGCCACCGACGTGCGGCTGTGGCTGCGCAGCGAAATCGACCTGATCAGCGCCTTGCTGATTGACCTGCAAAAATCGTTGCTTGACGTCGCCAACAAACATGTGGACGTGATCCTGCCCGGCTTTACCCACCTGCAAGTGGCCCAACCGGTGAGTTTTGGCCATCACATGCTGGCGTATGTGGAAATGTTCAGCCGCGACGCCGAGCGCATGGCCGAGGTGCGCAGCCGCGTCAACCGCCTGCCGCTGGGCGCTGCTGCGCTGGCCGGCACCAGTTACCCGCTGGACCGCGAACGTGTGGCATCCGCCCTGGGCATGGTCAACGCCCTGGGTCAGCCGCAGGTGTGCCAGAACTCGCTCGATGCGGTCAGCGACCGCGACTTCGCCATTGAATTCACCGCAGCAGCCAGCCTGTGCATGGTGCACATCAGCCGCATGAGTGAGGAGTTGATCTTGTGGATGAGCCAGAACTTTGGCTTCATCAAAATCGCAGACCGATTCACCACCGGCAGCTCCATCATGCCGCAGAAGAAAAACCCCGATGTGCCGGAACTGGCGCGCGGCAAGACCGGCCGTGTGGTGGGTCACCTGATGGGCCTGATCACCCTCATGAAAGGTCAACCGCTGGCCTACAACAAGGACAACCAGGAAGACAAAGAGCCGCTGTTTGACACCGTGGACACCCTGAAAGACACGCTCCGCATCTTCAGCGAAATGATCGGCGGCCAGCTCAGCCCCGCCACCGGCCAAAAAGAAGGCGGCATCACGGTGAACGCGCAAGCAATGGAGCAGGCCGCATTGAGGGGTTACGCTACTGCCACCGACCTCGCTGATTACCTGGTCAAAAAAGGCCTGCCGTTTCGAGATGCCCACGAAACCGTGGCGCACGCCGTCAAGGCAGCCATTTCACACCAGGTGGACTTGTCGGAACTGCCACTGGTCGTGTTGCAGGGTTTTAATCCATCCATTGAAAAAGACGTGTTTGATTGCCTGAGCCTGCGCGGCTCCCTGAACGCCCGCGACGTGCTGGGCGGTACTGCGCCAAAACAGGTCCGCGCGCAAATCACCCGGCACCACGCCCGTTTGGCATAAAGCTGTTTTTACCAAGACCCGCCCCATGACTGACACCACGCTGCCCACGCCAGAAGTCATCCCCCCCTACACGACCGGCTGGCGGCTGGTCTCCATCATTCTGCTGGTGATCCTGGCGGTAGCTGCGGCGTCCGGTGTCGGCATGTATGAGATGTTCAACGCTCAAATCGGTCACCTGCAAACCAAACTCAAGAACGTGCCACAAACCAAATACATCGCAGTGCTGCTGGATGGAAAGCAGGCGCCTGGCGTGCTCGTCACATTCGACCCGCAAGACGGCTTGCTGATGCTGCAGCGCCTCACGGACATCAAGGAAGGACCGGACGACAGCATGCAACTGTGGGACAACAGTGACAGTGCCAGACCGGTGCCACTCGGCGTGCTCACGCCGAAGCTCAAAACCGCCCAACTGCCCATGACGGAAAAAACCCTGTCAAAGGTCACCCAACTGGCCATCAGCGTGGAAAACCGCGGTGGGGCTGAAGCAGGACGACCGCCTCTGCTGCCTTATTTGTACAGCGGAGCACTGATTCAGAAAGCCTTGTGACGCTGGGCGACAGCCGAACACCAGGGTGTCCAAATGCACTTGTTAAAATATGATAGCTACAAGTTAATTTAATTTAAGGGCTTTAGCACTAAAACACCTTAAAAATCTTGCTCAGCGCACGTCCAGAAAGGCGTCTGCCTGCTTGCCGGTGACGCAACCGATGTCTGCCGCATCTGCGAAACCCATGCGCTGAAAAGTGTTCAATACCGCCTTCACCGCGTCAGGCGAGCAGCACACCAACAAACCGCCACTGGTTTGTGGGTCCGTCAGCAGGGCTTGGTCAACCGTTGAAAATCCGTCAGGCAAGCTGACCTCATGACCATAGGCCGCCCAGTTCCGTCCGGATGCCCCGGTGATGCAGCCTTGCTCTGCCAACGCTCGCACACCGCCCAGAAACGGCACGCTTTGCCAGTCAATTTGCACCGTGCAGTTGGCGCCGCGCGCCATTTCCAGCGCATGGCCGGCCAGGGCAAAACCGGTCACATCGGTCATGGCATGCACGCCGTCCAGAGCGGCCAGGGCTGGGCCGGGGGTGTTGAGCTGGGTTGTGACCCGCATCATCCGGGCATAACCAGCCGCGTCCAGTTTGTCTTTTTTCAACGCGGCTGACATGATGCCCACGCCCAGCGCCTTGCCCAGGATCAAACGGTCCCCCACCTGCGCGCTGGCATTGCGCTTGACCCGACCCGGGTGCATCAGTCCCAGCGCGACCAAGCCATAAATCGGCTCCACCGAATCAATCGTGTGGCCTCCGGCAATCGGGATGCCAGCGGCGCGGCAGACACTCGCACCACCGTCCAGAATTTTCGCGATGGTCTCCACCGACAACACGGCAATCGGCATGCCAACCAGCGCCAATGCCATGATGGGCGTCCCGCCCATGGCGTAGACGTCGCTGATGGCGTTGGTGGCGGCAATGCGGCCAAAGTCAAACGGATCGTCCACAATTGGCATGAAAAAATCTGTGGTGGCGATCAGTGCCTGCTCGTCATTGAGCTGGTACACAGCCGCATCGTCAGAGGTCTCAATACCCACCAGCAACTCTTTTGGCATGGGCATGCCAGTGCTGCCTTTCAGGATATTTGAGAGCACACCCGGTGCAATCTTGCAGCCGCAGCCACCGCCATGCGACAGACTCGTCAAGCGTGGTTCAGTCGACACAGGGTTGCCCGGCATGCCAGTTGTTTGTGCAGTTCTTTTTGAGGACGTGTGCGAATCCATGGGCTCGGGCAGACATTTTTGAAAGCACCATTATCCGGTGACACAAAAGCGCTTGATCACAAAGACAACACGCTCGCATCCGGCACTTGACCCGCAGACCCGGCTGCCGCCATACTCACCCGCACATTTTCACGGCATCTACATGACTGACCAGCCCAATCTCACGAGCCCTGAGCCGATCCCCGACAGGCCTGCAGCCAGCTATCTGACCGCGCCCCTGCCACACATCGGGGCCTGGACGCAGTATTTCCTGCATGCCGACATACCTGTGCTGGCGGTCACCGCACAGGGCATTGAGGACTTGCGCGCCAACGAAGACGACGTGGATGCCAACATGCTCACTCCCGTCATCCAGGCTGACCCCCTGCTGACACTGAAGCTGCTCGTCCGCGTGGCCAGCCTGCGCCGCCCGGGCAGCAACACCGAAACCGAGTCGATCACGACTTCGTTGATCCTGATGGGTATTGCGCCATTTTTCCGGCACTTTGGTCCGCAGTCGACAGTGGAGCATTGGTTGGCTGACCAGCCTCGTGCCTTGGAAAGCTTGAAAAAACTGCTCATCCGCGCCGAGCGCGCTGGGCAGTTTGCGCTGGGCTTTGCTGTGCACCGGGGCGACACCGATGCCACCATCATTCACCAGGCTGCTTTTCTGCATGATTTCGCCGAGATGTTGTTGTGGCTACATGCCCCCACGCTGATGGTCCAGATCCAGGACGCTCAGGAAGCCGACAGCACCTTGCGTTCCAGCACGATTCAACGCGAGGTGCTGGGGGTGGAGATCACCGATCTGCGTCAGGCCCTCATGAAGTTGTGGCACCTGCC
>CAISLL010000123.1 GCA_903886165.1 uncultured beta proteobacterium
ATCTAAAAATCTTTGGGGCCTCAGATGCAGACGGCTATTTGTCAAGCCACAGAAGCCGACCCCAGCAATGCAGAAAAATCGGCAATGACCCGGTCTGGTGCGCAAGCCTCAACGGGAAAGCCCATGTTGTAGCCATAAGGCAGCAACCACACCGGCACACCGGCGTTGCGCGCGGTGGCGGCATCAATGCTGGAGTCACCCACAAACAGGGTGCGCGCCTTCGCCGCACCAAACTGCGCCAGGCACTGCAGCACACCGGCCGGATCGGGTTTTTTGGTGGGAAAGGTGTCGCCACTGACCACGGCGTCAAACAGGGACCCAAGCTGGTGCACATCCATCACCACCTGGGTGTAACGGCCTTCCTTGTTGGTGACCACCGCCAGCTTGACGCCCTGGGCACGCAAGGCTTGCAGGGTTTCACGGACCTTGTGGTAGAGGTGGCTGCGGGTGCCACAGCGCTGCTGGTAAAAGCGGTCGTACACCGGGACGATTTCAGCCAGCAAGGAGCCACTGCGCACAGCCTCCACCGTGCCCTCCGTCACCGCAGTCAGTGCCTGCACAATGAGCTCCTTGGTGCCGTGGCCAATCCAGTCGTTCACCTTTTGCTGCGACACCAAGGGCAGGTCAAACTGGCCCAGGGTGTCATTGACCGCGTCCATGATTTCGGGCGCGGTCTCTACCAGGGTACCGTCCAGGTCAAACAAAATCAGGTCAAAAGTGCGTTCGGACATGGCTCACGCGCGCTCAGTTGCTTGCCGGCACCACGGTGTCTGGCAGCGGTTCGGCTCGGCGATGGGCGGCGCGGTGCACCAACACCTCGACGGCAGCCACCACCCGCTCAGCGGTGATGCCAAAGTGGGCATACAGCTTGGGCGCCGGGGCGGATTCGCCAAAAGTTGGCATGCCAATCACCACACCGGTGCGGCCGACGTACTTGCGCCAGAAATCAGGGTGCGCCGCTTCAATGGCCACGGTGGGCATGCTCAGGGGCAGCACCATTTCCTGGTAGGCGTCGCTCTGGCGGTCAAACACATTGCTGCACGGCATGGACACCACACGGGTGGCAATGCCATCGGCGGCCAGGGCGGCTTGCGCTTTCATGGCCAGTTCCAGCTCGGAGCCGGTGGACAAAATGGCCGCTTGTGCGCCTTCCATGTCAGACAGGATGTAACCACCCTTGCGGATTTTCTCGACCTGGCCAATGTCGGCAAGGCGCGGCAGGTTTTGCCGTGACAGGCACAGGGCGCTCGGGCCATCCTTGCGTTCCACCGCCCAGGCCCAGGCCACCGCGGTTTCCAGGCCATCGGCCGGGCGCCACACGTCAAGCCCCGGAATAATGCGCAGGCTGGGGATGTGTTCCACGCTCTGGTGCGTCGGGCCATCTTCACCCAGGCCAATGCTGTCGTGGGTGAAGACATGGATGACGCGGATTTTCATCAACGCCGCCATACGGATCGCGTTGCGGCTGTAGTCGCTGAAGGTCAGGAAGGTGCCGCCGTAAGGGATGTAACCGCCGTGCAAGGCGATGCCGTTCATGATGGCCGCCATGCCAAATTCACGCACGCCGTAACTCAGGTGGTTGCCCCAGGTGTCACGTCCCGCCTTGACGCAGCCCTTGAAGTTGGTCAGGTTGGAGCCGGTCAGGTCAGCGCTGCCGCCAAAAAACTCTGGCAGCAGCGGCGCAATGGCGTCCAACGCGTTCTGGCTGGATTTGCGGGTGGCAAACGCGGTGCCATTGGCGGCAATGCCGGCCAGCAGCTCGGGCAATTTTTCGGCAAAAGCGGGCAACAGGTCACCGGCCATACGGCGCTCGAACTCGGCGGCTTCCAGCGGGTACTGGGCGCGGTAGGCCTCAAAAGACTCACGCCAGGCACGCTCGGCCTGAATCCCGCGCGCCACGGCATTCCAGGCTGCCGCAATGTCAGCCGGGATCTCGAACGGGGCCGATGTCCAGCCCAGCGCCTCGCGGGTGGCCGCCACTTCAGCCGCGCCCAGGGCGGCGCCATGTACATCGTGCGTGCCTGCCTTGTTGGGCGAGCCCATGCCAATGACGGTTTTGCAGCAGATCAGGGTCGGTTTGCCGTGTGGCAGTTTGCCCTGTGCCTTGGCCGCGTGCACGGCGGCGTCCAGCGCCTGCGTGTCGTGCCCGTCCACGGCAGCAATCACGTTCCAGCCGTAAGCCTCAAAACGCTTGGGTGTGTCGTCGGTGAACCACCCTTCCACATGGCCGTCGATCGAGATGCCGTTGTCGTCATAAAACGCCACCAGCTTGGACAGGCGCAGGGTGCCGGCCAATGAGCAGGCTTCGTGGCTGATGCCTTCCATCAGGCAACCGTCGCCCAAAAAGGCATAGGTGAAGTGGTCGACGATGTGGTGGCTGACCTCTTCGTCCTCACGGTTGAATTCGGCGGCCAGCAGTTTTTCGGCCAACGCCATGCCGACTGCATTGGTAATGCCTTGACCAAGCGGCCCGGTGGTGGTTTCCACACCGGGGGTGATGCCAAACTCCGGGTGGCCGGCGGTCTTGCTGTGCAACTGGCGGAAGTTTTTGAGTTCTTCCATCGGAAGGTCGTAACCGGTCAGGTGCAGCAGCGCATAAATCAGCATCGAGCCGTGGCCGTTGCTCAACACAAAACGGTCGCGGTTGGCCCAATGCGGGTTCGCCGGGTTGTGGCTCAGGTGGCGGTTCCACAACACTTCGGCAATGTCGGCCATGCCCATGGGCGCGCCAGGGTGGCCGGACTTGGCTTTTTCAACGGCATCAACCGCCAGCATGCGAATGGCATTGGCCATTTGTCTGGCGAATTCTGGGGTGGGAGTGTTCATGAGTTGTCCGATCAATAAAACGATATATGAATATGGTGTTTGTCATCCCGGACTCGATCCGAGGACGCAATGACAGCCCTGATCAGCCTGCCTTCTTCTTCCGCTCCATCATCCGCCACACAAACGGCGTGAAGATGAGTTGCATGGCCAGTTCCATCTTGCCGCCGGGGACCACGATGGTGTTGGCGCGGCTCATGAAACTGCTGTCGATCATGTTGCGCAGGTACTGAAAATCAATGCCCTTGGGGTTGGCAAAACGGATCACCACCATGCTCTCGTCGGCGCTGGGAATGTCGCGCGCAATGAAGGGGTTGCTGGTGTCCACCATCGGCACGCGCTGGAAGTTCACATGGGTGTGCATGAACTGCGGGCAAATGTAGTTCACATAGTCGGGCATGCGGCGCAGGATGGTGTCGGTAACGGCCTCAGTGCTGTAGCCGCGCTGCTTCTTGTCGCGCCAAAGCTTTTGAATCCACTCCAGGTTGATCACCGGCACCACCCCAATGAGCAGATCCGGGTGCTGGGCGATGTTGACCTCTGGCGTGACCACCGCGCCGTGCAAACCTTCATAAAACAGCAGGTCGGTGCCGGCGGGCACATCTTCCCAGGGTGTGAAAGTGCCAGGGTCTTGTTTGTAGGGCGCGGCTTCTTCCAGGTCATGCAGGTATTTGCGGCGCTTGCCGGTGCCGGTTTCACCGTAGGCGCGAAACAACTCGGCCAGTTCCGGAAACAGGTTGTTGGCCGGGCCAAAGTGACTGAAATTCTTGTCCCCCGCAGCTTCAGCCTCAGCTGCCCTGAGCTTCATCTCCTTGCGGTCATAACGGTGAAAACTGTCGCCTTCGATCACGGCGGCCTTGATGCCCTCGCGGCGGAAGACGTTCTCGAAGGTGCGCGTCACCGAGG
>CAISLL010000124.1 GCA_903886165.1 uncultured beta proteobacterium
CACAAGCCCCTGCCGCAGCACACCATATTGGAGTTGATACGTGGCCAGGCTGGCTAGCCCGCATATTTCACGCTACCGGATTTTTTGACCCCGAATGCTCCACTATTAATAGCACCCATCAAAAACTGTCAAACTTTCACACGCTGCGATATGTAGTGCCATTGTTTTTGAAATTTTGGTCGCACTTCCCCCCACCCCGACTTGGGTTGCGGGCGATATTTGTGTCAACACGCCAGCCAAGCGCTGCTCGGGGTGTCAGGGCGACTTGATGGGCGGGCAGGCAAAGGGTGTCATGCAAGCCCTGCGCCAGCAAATGACCAACGGATCGCCGGTGGAAATTGCGGGCTACCTGGTGGCACCTGCGTTGACCGAAGGGATGGAGCAAGCTGTGTTCACGCCACACCGCGATTCGCTTGCAGTTGTGGGCGCCGTTGCCGCAATTGTGGCGCAACGCCTGGTGTGGCTCGAGCTCACAACCCGTGACAACGCCAGCCTGAGCCCGGTGTCCACCCAAACTCTGGGGCAGTGGAAAGACGCGGGCTTTCATGTGACCAGTCAGCTTGTTCAGGGCCCTGCGTTCTGGCAAACCACCGAGATTGAAGATGCTCCGGCGCTGATCCAGGCCACACTTACCGCCGCGACGACACCGCAATCCCTCCCACAATCAGAATGAACGCCAGCGCGTGGTACAGCTGCGGCACCTCGCCCAGGAAGGCGCTGGACAACACGGCGGTGAAAAGCGGCGTCAGGTTGATGAAAAAGCCGGCCACTTGCGGCCCGGCGCTTGCTACGCCGGCCCCCCAGGCGCGATAAGCCAGCACCGCCGGGCCAAGGGCCACAAAAAGCAGCGCCAGCGCCAGCGGCCAGCTCAAGGCGATCCGCCCAAAGCCCAGCGACCATTCTGTGGCCGCAAACAGGCTGGACCAGACCAGGCCAAAAGCAATTTGTGCCAGCAAAAACGCCGACCAGTCGCGCCGTATTTCGGGTGGCTCGGTGGTGGGGTGCGCCAACATCCAGCTGTAGTAGGCCCAGGCCGCCGAGGCCAGCAGCACATAAAGGTCACCCACCACCAGACGCACCTGCATTAGCACCTCGAATTCGCCGCGGCTCAGCACCACCATGACCCCGGCGATCGACATGGCCGCGCCCAGCCACTGCCTGCCTGTGATGCGTATGCCAAAAAAGAACCGGCCAATCAGCAGCATCCAGACCGGTGTGATGGAGCCCACCAGCGTGACGTTGATCGGAGTCGAGGTGTTCAGTGACAAATACAGCAGCGCGTTGTAGCCGCCAATGGCCAGCAGCGCCAGGCTGGCAAAGCGCCGCCAGCTTGGCCACAAGGCGCTGTCCCGGCGCAGGACCGGCGCGGCCAGGGGCAGTAGCAACACAAAGGCAATCGCCCAGCGCAGCAGGTTAAGTGTCATGGGTGACACCATGGGCGCAAACATGCGTCCGACCACCGCGTTGCCAGCCCATAGCAGCGGTGGCACGGTCAGAAAAAAAGCCGCTTTGAGGGAGATGTGTGGATGTGTCACTCAGTCTTCTGGAAAATGGGTAGCAGGGCACCGCATACACGGCCAGTGCAGTCTAGCGACTTTCGTGGCACCATTTCGTTTTCTTCCAAAGGACATCGCATGACACAAACCACCTCGCGCGCCATTCGCATCGACCAGCACGGCGGGCCGGAACAACTCAAAATGGTCACAGTCACCGTGGGCGACCCCGGTCCGGGTGAGATTCGCATCCGCCACCACGCCGTGGGCCTGAACTTCATTGACGTCTACCAGCGCAGCGGGCTGTACCCCATGAGCTTGCCACAGCAACTGGGCATGGAGGCCGCAGGCGTGGTCGAGGCGGTGGGTGAGGGTGTGACGCACCTTCAGTTGGGTGACCGTGCGGCCTATGCCAGCCAGCCTCCGGGCAGCTACTGCGAGCTGCGGGTGATGCCGGCCAAGACTGTTTGCAAGTTGCCCGATGCCATCGCTTTTGAGACTGGTGCGGCCATGATGCTCAAGGGCCTGACGGCGCAGTACCTGCTCAAACGCACCCAGCCACAAGGCGGCTTGCATCCGGGCGACTTTGTGCTGTTTCACGCCGCTGCCGGCGGGGTGGGTCTGATCGCCTGCCAATGGGCGCGGGCCATGGGGCTGCGTTTGATTGGTACTGCTGGGTCAGATAGAAAATGTGCTTTAGCACTTGATAACGGGGCGGAGTTTGCTATCAACTATGCCACTGAAGATTTCTTGGTCAGGGTCAGGGAAATCACAGGTGGCAAAGGTGTCAGGGCGGTGTACGACTCGGTGGGCAAGGACACCTGGGACAAGTCGCTGGACTGCCTGGCGCCCTTTGGTCTGATGGCCAGCTTTGGCAATGCCTCCGGCCCCGTGGCCCCTTTTGCACCGGGCATTCTTGGCCCTAAAGGCTCCTTGTATGTGACCCGGCAAACCCTGTTCACCCACATTGCCACGCGGGAAAGCACCCAGGCCATGGCCGATGATTTGTTTGACGCAGTGACCAGCGGCAAGGTCAAAATTCACATTGACCAGCGTTACAAGCTTGAAGACGTGCAGCAGGCGCACCGCGACCTGGAGGCGCGCAAGACCACTGGCTGCACGGTGTTGACGCTGTCGTGACCTCAATTCCCTAGTTGGCTCGCATCCACAACGCGCGCCAGAGCATCACCGGTACGTCCCAGGCCGTTATCTTGGGGCGGACCCGCCAAGTGGAGAAGTCCAGCGCCTCGATCTTGTCGAGAATTCGCAGGCCACCTTGCACCACCACACGCAGCTCCCAACCGGCACGCCCCGGAATGCGGCAGGCAAGTTGTGCGCCTTTTAGCATCTTAGACCTTGCATCCATTGCGTAAGAAGCTATCAATTGTGCAGC
>CAISLL010000125.1 GCA_903886165.1 uncultured beta proteobacterium
CGCCTGCGCTGGCGGTGCTGGCCAAGTTTGAGGTCTATACGGTGCTGGTGAATACGCCATTTGCACAGCTACCGGAATGGATAGCGCGCTGGAGTACGGTGGATCCGGCGTTACTGTCCGTAGCAGATGTCAACAAGGACGGCATATTGCAACTGGCTGAAATCACGATTGGTGGTGACATCATTGTGCTGGCGACCCCGGAAATTGGTGGCCTGCCCTACGTGGTGTCTGGCATGGTCGCCGCCGGTGGTCTGGCTGCGGCGCTGTCCACTGCCGACGGCCTGCTGCTGACGATTGCCAACGCCCTGTCACACGACCTGTACTACAAAGTGATTGACCCCAACGCATCCACGGCACGCCGCGTGATGGTCTCAAAAGCCTTGCTGCTGGTGGTGGCCCTGTTGGCCGCCTATGTGGCCGCACAAAAGCCGGCTGACATTTTGTTCCTGGTTTCAGCGGCATTCTCGTTTGCGGCAGCGGCCTTCTTTCCGGCGCTCACGCTGGGAATCTTCTGGAAGCGCGCCAACAAATGGGGAGCCTCGCTCGGCATGATCGCCGGTCTGGGTATCACCTTCTACTACATGGTGACGACCCAGCCCTGGTTGTACAAACTGACGCACGGGGGTGCTGCCATCACGCCTGAAATCATCAAGGCCAACACCTGGTGGGACATTGCGCCGATTTCAGCCGGTTTGTTTGGTGTGCCGCTCGGTTTTGCCGTGATCATTGTTGTCTCGCTGCTGACCAAGGCACCGGGCAGGGATATTCAGGAACTGGTGGAGCATGTTCGCTACCCCAGCCTGGATGGCAAGGTATCCGCCGGAAGCGCTGCACACTAAGCGCCAAGCCCACCTCACAAGCCCCTGTCACTCAAAGTGGCAGGGGCTTTTTTTCGCCTGGTAAGGTCAATTCAATCGACCTAGGGTAAACACCTAGCAACGATATGCAACACGTCAAACTGGTAGCTAAAACCACGATTTCCCCTTGGGGGAAGGGAATTTTTTTCCTGATGTGGTGAGACTTGCGCACTTGCCGGGTCAGCGGCAGGTAAGCGCGCGGTCAGCAGTCGGTAAGAACTGCCCCTTAGCCTCGCTCTGGTCGCAATTTACAAGGAGACACTTTATGCAAGATGATTTGATACAGCGGGTTGTTAACAACCCCCAATACCAGGAGCTCAAGCGCAAGCGAAGCAGCTTCGGCTGGACTTTGACTTGGGCGATGATGATCGTGTACTACGGCTTCATCCTGCTCGTGGCCTTCAACAAGGAGTTTCTGGCAACGAAACTCGGCGCCGGCGTCATGACCATTGGCGTGCCAATCGGTTTTGGCGTGATTGTGTTCACTGTCATCATCACGGTGATATATGTGAAACGCGCCAACAGCGAATACGACGATTTGACAGCGGCAATCACAAAGGCGGTTCTGAAATGACTATCAAAGCCATGAATAAAAACGTCATTGCGCTATTTGCACTGCTCGCGGTATCGGCAGGTGCTTATGCCGCTGGTGCTGACCTGGGTCAGGCAACCAAACAGGCCACCAACTGGGTGGCCATTGGCATGTTTGGCGCCTTTGTGGTGTTCACGCTGTTCATCACCAAATGGGCCGCTGCCAAGACCAAGTCTGCGGCTGACTTCTACACCGCAGGTGGTGGCATCACAGGTTTCCAGAATGGCCTGGCGATTGCGGGCGACTACATGTCTGCCGCTTCCTTCCTGGGTATTTCCGCAGCGGTGATGGCCAGCGGCTTTGACGGCCTGATCTACTCCATCGGCTTCCTGGTGGGCTGGCCTGTCATCACCTTCCTGATGGCTGAACGCCTGCGTAACCTGGGCAAGTTCACCTTTGCCGACGTGGCCGCTTTCCGCTTCGAGCAAAAGCCGATCCGCATTTTTGCGGCCTCGGGCACGCTGGTGGTGGTGGCGTTTTACCTGATTGCCCAGATGGTGGGTGCAGGTCAGCTGATCAAGCTGCTGTTTGGTCTGGAGTACTACATGGCGGTGATCATTGTGGGCGCGCTCATGATGGTGTACGTGTTGTTTGGCGGCATGACAGCCACGACATGGGTGCAGATCATCAAGGCATGCCTGCTGCTCGGCGGTGCCACCTTCATGTCGCTGGCGGTGTTGTGGAACTTTGGTTTCAGCTTTGAAGCCATGTTTGCCTCAGCCGTTCAGATCAAGACAGATCTGGCACTGAAAGACGGCAAGATTGCCGAAGTGGCCGCTGCAGCCGGCCAGTCCATCATGGGCCCAGGCAACTTTGTGAAAGACCCGATTTCCGCCATCTCCTTCGGTATGGCGCTGATGTTCGGTACCGCTGGTTTGCCACACATCCTGATGCGCTTCTTTACTGTGCCAAGTGCAAAAGCTGCACGTAGCTCCGTGATGTGGGCCACCGGCTGGATTGGCTACTTCTACCTGCTGACCTTCATCATCGGTTTTGGCGCGATCAGCTTTGTGCTGACCAACCCTGAGTTCCTTGACCCGGTCAAGGGTGGTTTGCGCGGGGGCGGCAACATGGCAGCTATCCACCTGGCCAACGCAGTGGGTGGCAACGTGTTCCTGGGCTTCATCTCTGCCGTGGCTTTTGCAACCATTCTGGCTGTGGTGGCTGGTTTGACCCTGTCTGGCGCATCGGCTGTGTCTCATGACATCTATGCCACCGTGATCAAAAAGGGCCAGGCCAAGAGCGAAGACGAACTGCGTATCTCCAAAATCACCACCATCGGCCTCGGCATTCTGGCCGTGACGCTGGGCATCATGTTTGAGAAGCAAAACATTGCCTTCATGGTGTCCCTGGCCTTTGCGATTGCAGCTTCTGCCAACTTCCCCGTGTTGTTCATGTCGGTGCTGTGGAAAGACTGCACCACCAAGGGCGCATTGGTCGGTGGCTTCCTGGGCTTGATCTCTTCAGTGGCTTTGACCGTGGTGTCGCCATCGGTGTGGGAAGCCACTCTGGGTAACCCCAAGGGTTCTGCCTTGTTCCCCTACACCTCACCAGCCCTGTTCTCCATGACCATCGGCTTCGTGGGCATCTGGCTGTTCTCCATCCTGGATAACAGCGCACGGGCCAAGAAAGACCGTGACGGCTTCCTGGCGCAACAAGTGCGCTCGGAGACCGGCATTGGTGCGGATGGTGCATCTGGCCATTAATGGCTTGTGAATTGCACTGTCAGGATCGAGTCCTGACAGTGCGATAAGCTCAAGGGGCTGCAGGCGTGACGTCTGCAGCCCTTTTTTATTTTTGAAAATTGCTGTGTCAGACGATTTTTTATCCGAATCCGCGCCCTTCAACGCGTTGACGGCGCCGCAGATCAACCTGCTGCGCGAGGTCGCCACGTCCGTATCCTGCGCTGCTGGCACAACCTTGCTGCTACCCGATGTGTTGCCTGAGCACCTGTGGGTCATAGGCAGCGGCCATGCACAGATCGAGGAAGACGGGCATGTACACATCCTGGGCCCGAACGAGGCGTTTGGATGGCGTGCGTTGCTGACCAGTCGAAACCATGCCACCATGACAGCGCTGGATGCGGTTCAAGCCTGGCAGTTGCCCAAAGCCACGCTGCTGCAACTTCTGGGCGACAACGCCCATTTCAGCGCCAAGGTGTTTGCCGAAATGGCCCGCAACCTGGCCAGTGATGAAGACCTTGACCACAACCGCGAAATGATGTCACTGCTGCTGGTGCGCGTGAAAGACGCCTACCTGCAAACACCCGTCTATGTGGACGGGCAGCTTGACCTGGTGTCGGTTTGCCGACGCCTGTCGGAACACAAAACCAGCAATGCACTGGTGCGCGATGAACAAGACGGCGTTCGGCGCATTGGCATGTTCACCACCACTGACCTGCGTGACGCTCTGCAAAAAAATATAGCGCCTAGTGCAATATTAGTGAGGGATATAGCCAGATTTGATCTCATTACACTGCCCCCTGAGGCCGAGCTGTTTGATGCCCTGCTGACCATGCTGAGGCACCGCGTGCACCGGGTGCTGGTGAAAGATGGCGATCACATCTTGGGCGTGCTGAGCCAACTCGACCTGATGAGCTTCATGTCCAACCATTCGCACCTGATCACCTTGCAGGTGGAGCACGCCCGGACCGTGCCAGAGCTGAAAGTGGCCGCCTTGCAGGTGGATGAAACCATCAAGCTGCTGCAGCGCGGCGGCATGCGCATCGAGATCATTTCGAAACTGGTGAGTGAGCTCAATAGCCAGATATTCGCCCGCCTTTGGGCGCTGCTGGCACCCGCTGAACTGGTGCAGAACAGCTGCCTGCTGGTGATGGGCAGCGAGGGTCGGGGCGAACAGATTTTGAAAACCGACCAGGACAACGCGCTGGTCCTGCGCGACAACTTTGACCACCGCAACCTGGAAGCCATCACCCGCCAATTCAGCGCTGCGCTGCTGACATTTGGCTACCCGCCCTGCCCTGGCAACATCATGGTGACCAACCCGCTGTGGTGCCAAAGCCTGGGCAATTTCAGGAAAACCATCGGCCAGTGGCTGTTTGGTGCCGACCCCGAAGGCAAGATGAACCTGGCCATCTTCATGGACGCCCGCGCCGTGGCCGGTGATGCCGGCCTGCTGCTGAATGCGCGCGAATTCGCCTTGAACATGGCGGTTGGAAGCGACACCTTCATTGCCCGCATGGCCAGTGCCATTGACCAGTTTCAGGAACCTGCCAGCGGCTGGTGGCAGCGCCTGCCCCTGCTGCACAGCCGGGAACCCGAAACTTTTGACCTGAAGAAAATTGGCACCTTCCCGATCGTGCATGGCGCGCGCGCGCTGGCGCTGCAACACCGGCTGACCGCGCTGGGCACGGTGGAGCGCCTGCAGGCGCTGGCCAACCAGCAGGTGCTGCCAGCCCCGCTGGTGCGCGACCTGGTTGAGACCCTGCACATGCTGATGACCCTGAAACTGCGTAACAACCTGCGCCAGCTGGCCTTGGGGCAAACCATCAGCAACCTGGTGGAATTAAACAGTCTGGGCACCCTGGACCGTGACCAGCTCACCGACGCTCTGGGCATCATCCGTCAATTCAAGCAGTTCTTGCGCCGCCATTACCGCCTGGAGAGCTGAGGCCAAAACTGGCCTCAGCCATTGCGCCAGGACATCGCCTCATTTGGCTTTGTTTGAATAACCCGCAGCAACACCACAACTCAGGAAATGCGCCACAAATTGACGGTCAAAGATGTCGATGTGATTGGTGAGCCACAGCTTGATGAAACCCGCCACTTCCTCTGACACGTCGAGATCTTGTGCACGTTGCCTGAATTGACTGAGCTGCTGTGCCAGCTGGCGATGCTCTGCAACATGTGCAACCATCTCTGGATAGGAGAGAAGTTGCATGAGGCTTTCTTCCACGGCGAAATGGATCCGAACCTCGATGTCCAGTTCCGCCAGGATCGCATTGACCGCATAGCCGTAATGCTTGTCGCTGGACTGCCGCAAACGCTCCAGCAACGCATGCAGGCGCTTGTGTTGCCCGTCGATTTCGGCAATGCCAATCTCGAACTCACGGGGAAGTGGGGTGGCATAAGGGTTGATCATGTCAGTCATGATTTTAAACACGAAACGGCAAGTGTCGGGGGAAATATAGCCTTCGTTAAGCCATAGACCTCTATGGCAAACAATTGTTTGCTACTTTTTTTAGAAATTCGCCGGCGCAGCACTCAAGGCACATTCGGCACCCGCCCGCACCGCATTGGCAGCGCCAGCAAGCCGGCCAATCAACTGGCTGAAAGCAGTTGCTGACGACCCGGCCCGCGACCGAGCGCCGCACCAGAGGCAGAACCACTGCCGGCCCCCAGTTTGAATACCGCCACCGTCTCGACCAGGTCATGGGCCTGGGATTTGAGGCTGCTGGCAGCGGCGGCCATTTCTTCCACCAGCGCGGCATTTTGCTGCGTGACCTGGTCCATTTGTGTCACTGCCTCGCCCACCTGGGACACACCCTGGGCCTGCTCGGTGCTGGCGGCACTGATCTCACCCATGATGTCGGTCACACGCTTGATGGAGTTGACCACCTCGGTCATGGTGACACCGGCCCGGTCGACCAGTGTGCTGCCGTTTTCGACCCGTGCCACACTCTCGCCAATCAGCGCCTTGATCTCCTTGGCCGCTTCGGCACTGCGCCCGGCCAGGGAGCGCACCTCTGAGGCCACCACGGCAAATCCGCGGCCCTGCTCACCGGCGCGGGCCGCTTCCACGGCCGCGTTCAGGGCCAGGATGTTGGTCTGGAACGCAATGCCGTCAATGACGCTGATGATGTCGGCAATTTTTTTCGACGACTCGTTGATGCCTTTCATGGTTTCCACCACCTCGGCCACCACGGTGCCACCCTGGACTGCCACAGTGGAGGCGCTCATGGCCAGCTGGTTGGCCTCTTGCGCGTTGTCGGCGTTTTGCTTGACCGTGGCACTGAGTTGCTCCATGGATGCCGCAGTTTGCTGCAGGGCGCTGGCCTGGCTTTCAGTGCGACTCGACAGGTCCTGGTTGCCTTGGGCGATCTCGGAGCTGGCCGTGGACACGCCCTCTGCGCCAGTCTTGACACGCTGCACAATGCTGGCAAAAGTACCCTGCATATGTGCCATGGCCTTGAGCAGTTGCTGGCTTTCAAAATTACCTTCCAGCTTGATCGGCACCGACAGGTCACCGTCAGACAGGTGCTCGGCAATGTCGACGGCATGCGCCATCGGCTGCGCAATCTTGCTGGAGAGCATGGTGGCGGCCACCGTCATCAAGATCACGGCAATCGCAAGCACGATGCCAATTTGCAGGCGGTTCAGGCGCAAGATATCCTGCGCCTCGTTGCCCAGCCCCTCCCGGACTTTCTCGATCGCTTCAGCTTGCTCACCCATCAACTGTTCAAGTTCAGCAAACGCCTTTGAAATTGTGGCATGGCAGCCTGCGCCGCAACGACGTCTGTCATGGCCAGCTTCTGCACTTGCGCTGCACTGTCGGAATAACGTTTGACCGCAGGCAACACATCGTTGACCTTGGTTTTGATTTCCTGCGAGATTGGCAAAGCCAGCAAATCCATCAGTTCCTTGTTGAAGATGGTGGTGTGCTCCTGCAAATCCTTCTGGGCGTCAGCCAGCAGGACTGTGTCCTTGTTGACGGCACCCAAAATGGCAAGAAACACATCACCCCCGGATGGCATCGTGCATCATGTCCGAGTGCTGGCTCTTTTGCAGCGCTGTCCCCATGGTCTGGGCGTTGTCAACCGCACCCGCCAGGCGTAAGGCGCCAAATATGCCGACGCCCCCCACCAATGCCGCCATCAAAACACCAACAAAACCCAACGCAAGAATCTGGAAACGCAACTTCATGAATTTTTCCCTTTTTTTGGATCCGTGCCCATGGTCAACCGAAGACGAAAACTGCAAGATCAAGTCATCAATGCAATATATCTGGAAAAGCCTTGTCCTGGATCAAAGCCGTATCCGAATACACAACTACTTCACGGAAATTCAACGCCGGGCCAGCACGGGCGCCAGTGCCAGACCCGTCGCGGTGCCCAGCGCCACCAACCCTTCCGGCGCGGAAGCGGCCACCAGGCGCCCGCCCTCAGAGCCGCCATTGGGGCCCAGGTCAAGCACCCAGTCGGCTTCGGCAATCACGTCCAGGTCATGCTCGATCACCACCACGCTGTGGCCGCCGTCCACCAGCCGGTGCAGCACCTTGATGAGCTTTTCCACATCCGCCATGTGCAGGCCGACTGTGGGTTCGTCCAGCACATACAAGGTGTGCGACGCCTTCTGGCCACGCCGGGTGATGTCGTCGCGCACTTTCGACAACTCGGTGACCAGCTTGATGCGCTGAGCCTCGCCGCCGCTCAAGGTGGGCGACGGTTGCCCCAGCGTGAGGTAGCCCAGGCCCACGTCTTTGAGCAATTGCAGTGGGTGCGCGATGCTGGGCATGGTGGCAAAGAAGTCCACCGCCTCATCGACTTCCATCTGCAGCACGTCGCCAATGCTTTTGCCGCGCCAGCTC
>CAISLL010000126.1 GCA_903886165.1 uncultured beta proteobacterium
AGAGGCCTGCAGCAGTTTTGCCACCGAAAGACCTGATTTCAGGCCGTCTTCATGGAAGCCATAACCTGTCCAGGCGCCGCAAAAATAGCTGTGCTGCAGACCTTGCAGCCAGCGCACCTGGCGCTGCGCTTCGATTGCCGCCATGTCAAAAACCGGGTGCGCGTAGTCAAACACGCCATGCACCTGGGCCGGGTCAATCGGAGTGCCCGGGTTCAGCGAGACCAGCACCGGCTGCTCAAAAGGCAGTGGCTGCAGACGGTTCAGAAGGTAGTGCAGGCAGACATGGGCATCAGCGTTGCGTTGGCCGGGGTGCGGGCTGGCGGCTGGCGGACGCTGGTAATTCCAGGCCGCCCAGGCGCGCCGGTTTTGCGGCAGCACCGACACATCGGTGTGCAGCACGGCACGATTGGGCTGGTAACGGATGGCGCCCAGTGTGGCGCGCTCCTGGGCACTGGGGGTGGCCAGCAGTGTCAGCGCCTGGTCCGAGTGGCAGGCCAGCACCACTTTGTCAAAGCGTTCGGTTTGTCCGCCTGCGGAAATGCGCACGCCATCCGGATCACGCTCAATCAATTGCACCGGGGTATTCAGGCGTTTGTCGGCCACACCCGCCACGATCTTGTCCACATAGTGGCGGGCGCCACCGTCCACAGTCCACCATTGCGGGCGGTTGCTGACCTGGATCAGGCCGTGGTTGTGGCAAAAACGAATCATGGTGGCCACCGGGAATTTGAGCATCTGGTCCGTCGGGCAGCTCCAGATGCAGCCCAGCATGGGCAGCAGGTACCAGTCACGAAACTCGTCTGAGAACGACTGCTGGGTCAGGAACTTGGACAGCGGCTGCATCAGCTCGGCGTCCAGGTTCATGGCAGCCATGTGTGTGGCGAGTTTGTTGAAGCGCAGCACATCACGCAACATGCGCAAAAAACGGGGATTGAGCAGGTTGCGGCGCTGGGCAAACACCGTGTTCAGCGACGAGCCACTCCATTCCAACGTCTGGCCTGGCTCTGCGCCGGCGCACTGCACTGAGAACGACATGTCTGATTTGGAAGTCTTCACGCCCAAATCTGCAAACAGCTGGATCAGCTGCGGGTAGGTGCGTTCATTGAACACCAGAAAACCGGTATCAACCCCATGCGTGACCGCACCGCGTGGCGTTGGCAGGGTGATGTCGACGGTGTGGGTGTGTCCACCAAAGTAGCTGCCGGCCTCAAACAGGGTGATGTCAGCCTGGCCTTGCAGTGCATGTGCGACTGCCAGACCTGAGATGCCGGAGCCTACGATGGCAATTTTCATGATGGATGTGATGGGTTTAAAACTTGATCGTATTTTTGTGACTGATTAGTAATTTAACACATTGTGTGGTTTTTTGCACGGCGTGCCGACACCTGGATGCCATGCTCCCGGTGGCGGAGGTCGCTTGGGGTGCGCAGGTGGACAAACTGCCGGGTGACCGGGCATCAGGCGCCTTCGGGCGCTGTGCCGGCACGGCACAGCCGGGCCTACCAGGGCCGGTCAGTCGCGGTGCTTTTGGTCAGCGGCAACAACCGCTCAAGGCTGTGATTCACCTTGACATCACGGTACGGCACGCTTGCCACTATGCGAAATTCAGCCAGACTGGTGTCGCGCAGCATGGGCTCGCCGGTGACCATGCCGTGGCGGTTGATTAGCACCGCGACTTTGGGGGTGGTGGTATTGAGTCCGCGTTTGACCACCACCGCAATTTCATTGCTGGTGAGTCGCACAAAAGTGCCCGGTGAATAAATGCCGATGGCCTTGATCAACGCGGCACCGGCTTCGTCAATTTGCTTGTTCTCGTCGAAATAACAAGCCTGCATGGCGGTGCTGGGCGCGTCCGGCAGGCGTGATGCCCGTGGCGCAATTCGGGCCCCAAACATGTCAGCCCGCTGGATCAGTCGCGCCATGCGTCTGCCTGTGCTGCGCGGTGCCAGCGGCCCCGGCGCATGGGCCCGGTGAAACATCACTGCTTCAAGCCAGATCGTGTTCTCAACCCCCATTTGCTGTAGCAAATCGACCGAGCGCGCTGCATGTGATTCGATGCGTTTGGTCTGATCTGGGGTGAGCGGTTCTTTCTGCAAGGCCAGACGGTCTTGCAGCTCGGTCATGCCGACGTTCATGGTCAGCGCGGCACTGCACAGCGCGTTGATCTGCTCTGGCGGCCATTTCAGCACCTCGCGGGCGGCCAGACAGCACATGACGCAGACCAGCATGGCGTGTGTGGCGCTGTACTGGCGCACTTCGCTGCCTGAGAGTTGCATCAGGGCAAACAGCGTGCCGTCAGGGTTGCGCTGGGTCAGGCGCTCAAGCTCGGCCTGCAGGCGCTGCAGCCGGGGTAAAAAAGTGTCCCCATGGGTGTCGCGCAGCAAGGCGTGTGTCTGGGATTGCAGGTCAAGCCAGTCAGGCTCGTCACGCGCCTCAACGGTTGCTGCCCTTTTGTTGTCATAGGGGGAAATCTGAACCTCGGCAATTTTTCCGAGCTCGCGGTCTTGGCGCACCAGGTCGTTGATGCGGTTGACGTAGCCGCGTTTGAAGTTGTCAGACTGGTCGGCGTCGATGTAAATCTGACTGCGCCGACCGACCATCAGCTCAAGCTCCTGCCGGTTGTTCACCATATACCCCTGGCTGGCAAGCAGCACACCACTCACGTCGCGCAGCGCACAGGGCAGCGGCTGGCCGATGAGGATGGAATCAATGCTGACCGGAACCAGGTTCATAGTAGGAGGTGATTATGCCAATGCCACGGTGGGCAAAGCCCGCAGCGAAAGGTGAGCATAAGCGACCCGGCTGGCCTGATAGCATCAAGCAAATGTCTGAAATCCTGCCTATTCCCGCTTTTGACCCTGCTGACGCCGCCAGCGAGTTGGATGGCAAACTGTGCCACCCGGCTGACCTTGTGCGCCGCCTGGCCGCGTTGCCACGCCCGCTGGTGTTCACCAATGGTGTTTTTGATGTGCTGCATCGTGGCCATGTGATGTACCTGGCGCAAGCCCGTGCCCTGGGAGCCAGCCTGGTGGTGGCGCTCAACACCGACACCTCGGCGCGCCGCCTTGGCAAGGGGCCAGACCGGCCGCTGAACAATGAAATGGACCGCGCCTGCGTCATTGCC
>CAISLL010000127.1 GCA_903886165.1 uncultured beta proteobacterium
TGAGCAACGTCAGCGCCCGTACACATCCTCAAACCGCACAATGTCATCCTCACCCAGATAAGACCCCGACTGCACCTCGATCATCTCCAGCGCCACCCGGCCCGGGTTTTCCAGGCGGTGGGTGGTGCCCAGCGGGATGAAGGTGGACTGGTTCTCTGATAGCAAAAACACCTCTTCACCGCGCGTGATGCGGGCCGTGCCGCTGACCACAATCCAGTGTTCGGCGCGATGGTGGTGCATTTGCAGCGACAAAATGCCGCCCGGTTTGACCACAATGCGCTTGACCTGAAAGCGCTCGCCGGCATCCACGCCGTCGTAAGAACCCCAGGGGCGAAACACCTTGCGGTGGATGCTGCCCTCAGGGCGGCCCTGGCGCTTCAGGGCGTCCACGATCTTCTTCACGTCCTGCGTTTTGTCCTTGTGCGAGACCAGAATGGCATCAGCAGTCTCTACCACCACCAGGTCGCTCACACCCACACAGGCAATCAACCGGCCTTCAGACAGCGCCAGGGTGTTCTCGCAATCCTGCAGCAACACATCGCCCTGTGTCACGTTGCCATTGGCATCTTTGGGTAGCACCTGCCACAGGGCATCCCAGGCGCCGACATCTGACCAACCTGCGCTCAGCGGCAGCACCACGCCGGGCGGCAGGGTGGCGGCGTTTGGGTGGTCGGCGGCGGCCAGGCGCTCCATCACCGCATAGTCAATCGAGTCGCTCGGGCACTGGGCAAAGGCCCCCTTGGCCACGCGAACGAATTCGCCGTCGGTCTGGCCCTGCTCCCAGGCCGCTTGGCAGGCTGCCAGAATATCGGCCCGGCAGACACTCATGGCGCTGAGCCATACCGAGGCGCGCATCATGAACAGGCCGCTGTTCCAGGAGTAGCTGCCCTCATCCAGGTAAGCCTGTGCGGTGGCCAAATTGGGTTTTTCAACAAAACGGGCAATCACACGCGCGCCCGTACCATCTGCATCGCCATAAGTTGCACCGGCCTGGATGTAGCCATAGCCGGTTTCAGGCGCGTCCGGGGTGATGCCAAAGGTCACCACGGCACCCTGTGCCGCCATCGCGGCACCCTGGCTGACCACGTTCTGGAACGCTGCCACGTCGGTGATGACGTGGTCTGCGGGCATCACCAGCAACACTGGGTCTGAACCTTTTTTTATAGCTTCAAGTGCAGCAATGGTAAGGGCTGGAGCAGTGTTTCGTCCACAAGGCTCGAGCACCACGGTGCCGCTCTGGCCCAGCAGGCGCAGTTGCTCGGCAATGACAAAGCGGTATTCTTCATTGCACACCACCATGGGCGCCGCCAGTGCTGTGCCAGGGATGCCTAACACGCGGCGCACGGTGGCCTGCAACAGGGAGTCGTCGCCTATCAGAGCGAGCAATTGCTTTGGATACTTCTCGCGTGACAGCGGCCACAGGCGGGTGCCGGAGCCGCCGGATAAAACCACGGGCTGGATCAAGACGGGTGTAGTCATGGTGAAAGTGAGGGCGAGTTAACGTAATAAAGCAGCGGTGATGAGTAAATGACCCTTTGTGGGGTCGGCTTCAGCCGACAAAGGCAGACTAAAGTCCGCCCTACGGGGACCATGGCGGGTTGAAACCCGCCCCACCACGTTTCAGGCGCGGGCATCGCCCCAGCGCAGGTGGGTGGTGTCGTCGCCGCGGTACAGGGTTTCGCCGTGGCGGTCCACGCAGTAGTTGGGCGAGACGATCATTTCAAAGAACGTCATGTCGGCAGGAATGCGGGTGTACTCAAACAGGATGCTGCGCACCACCCGGGCGCCGCTGCGTACATGGCTGCCGTGGCCAATCCAGGCCGGGCCGGTGATGGTCACGCCTGGTTCAATGCGCACGTTGGAGCCGATGTACACCGGCCCTTCAATCTTGACCTGGTCCCATGCCACCGAGGTGTTGAGCCCGACCCAGATCCAGGGTTTGATTTGCCGGCCAGGCATCAACATTTGGGGTACTTCACCGCGTAGCACACGTTGCAACACGGTCCAGTAGTCGCTCACGCGGCCAATGTCGATCCAGTTGAAAAACCGGTCCTGCACATAGAAGGGCAGCTTTCTTTCAACCAGTTGCGGAAACAGCTGCGAGCCAATGTCATAAACCTGGCCGGAGGGCACCAGGTCAAGCACCTCTGGCTCAAAGATATAGATGCCAGTGCTGGCCAGCGTCGACTTCGCCTCGGCAGGTTTTGGTTTTTCCTGAAACGACTCGATGTGGCCGTTGTTATCTGCAAGCACAATGCCATACGCCTGCACATCTTCTTTCGGCACATGGCAGGCCACCACGCTGGCCAGGGCGCCCTTGTGTTTGTGTTCGTGCAGGGCAGCGCCAATGTCCAGGTCAATCAGCGCATCGGCACACAGCACCAGGGTTGTTTCGTCAAAAAAACCGCCAAAGTCCTGGATGCGGCGCATGCCACCAGCCGAACCCCTGGGACGCGGCAGGATGTCGCCATGGTCAAGCACGCCTTCATAGGAGTAACCCAGTTGCACGCCCCAGCGGCTGCCGTCGCCAAAATACTGCTCGATCTTGTTGTGCAGAAAGGCCACGTTGACCATGATCTCGGTGATGCCGTGGCGCGCCAGGTGCTCAATCAGGTATTCCATCACCGGTTTGCCCAGAATGGGCACCATCGGCTTGGGCATGTCTTTGGTCAGGGGGCGCACCCGTGTGCCTTGGCCAGCGGCCAGAATCATGCCCTTAGCCATGATGGAATACCTTGCTTGTCATTGGTCTCGCTCCCGCGTGGTGTCTTTGAAAGCTGTTATTTTGCCATGAGCAATAGCTGCCCAGGTGCGTTGGCATCCCAATGCGCCGGCAGACCACGCGTTGGTAAAATGGGTGTGCGTGCCAACCAGGAGCCGACAAGAAACTCAGGCGTAGCGCTTGTTGCGCAAATTGTTTTTCATCTCGCGCAGCAGAGGCTGAAGCTTGTCGCCACCAATGCGCAGGGCCAGGCAGGTCGCCAGAATGTCGATGATCATCAGGTGCAGCAGGCGTGACACCATCGGGCTGTAGCGGTCATACCCTTCCGGGTGGTCGGCGGCCACATGGATATCGCCCGCCGAGGCCAATGGTGAGCCGCTGGCGGTGATCACGATGGTGGTGGCCCCATTTTTACGGGCGATGTCGCACGAGTCCATCAAATCTCGGGTGCGCCCGGAGTTGGAAATCACCACCACGCAATCACCCGGTTGTAGCAGGGATGCACTCATCACCTGCATGTGACCGTCGCTGTAGGCCACACCGTTGATGCCCAGCCGGAAAAACTTGTGTTGCGCGTCCTGTGCCACCACACCGGAATTTCCGACTCCAAAAAACTCAATGCGACGCCCCGCGCGATAGGCCTTGACCAGCGCGTCCACCGCTTTCTCAATCGCTGATGAACTGGCGTCGTTGCGGTATTTCAAAAATGCAGCCACCGTGTTGTCTATCACTTTGACCATGACGTCGCTGGTCTTGTCATCCACATCCACACTGCGGTGAATGAATGGCACACCTTCGCTCACGTTGCCGGCCAGCTTGAGTTTGAAGTCGCTCAAGCCATCGTAGCCCACGCTGCGGCAAAAACGCACCACGGTGGGCTTGCTCACATGCGCGCGGTCGGCCAGTTCGCTGACCGGCAGCAGCGCAAAGCTGCGTGGGTCGCTCAACACAAGCTTGGCGACTCGCTGTTCAGCGGGAGCTAACGAGGGCAGGCTGGCCTTGATGCGGTCTAGCACTCTTCGCTCCAGCAAAAACCGTCACGCGCAATCATGGCGCTGGTGGCGCTTGGGCCCCAGGTCCCTGCCGCATAAGGGCGCGGACCCTGTGTGTCGGCTTGCCAGTGGGTCAGCATCGGCTCGACCCAGCGCCAGGCTTCTTCCTGTTCGTCGCTGCGCACAAACAAATTCAGACGGCCATCAATCACGTCGAGCAGCAGGCGCTCATAGGCGCCCACGCGCTCCAGACCAAAACGTTTGTCAAAATCAAGGTCGAGTTGTACAGGTGCCAGATTGTTCGAGTTTTGCCGCTTGTCCTGGGCTTGTGCCAGCAGGTGCAGTTCCAGCCCGTCTTTGGGTTGCAGGTTGATCACCAGCCGGTTCGCCATGCCGATTTGTGAATTGAAGATGGCGTGTGGCGTTGGCCTGAAATTGACCACAATACGCGCATCCCGCCCGGCCAGGCGCTTGCCGGTTCGAATGTAAAAGGGGACACCGGCCCAGCGCCAGTTGGAAATTTCAGTGCGCAGGGCGACAAAGGTTTCGGTGTGGCTGGCAGGGCTTACACCCAGCTCTTCACGGTATCCCGGCACCGCGTTGCCAGCAATGGCACCGGCACTGTATTGGCCGCGAATCACATCCTGAGCCAGGGTTTCCGCGGTCCAGGGTTTGAGCGACCGCAGCACCTTGAGCTTTTCGTCACGAATCGCATCGGCATGTGAATTGATGGGTGGCTCCATGCCGATGGCGCACAGCAGTTGCAGCGCGTGGTTTTGCACCATGTCGCGCAGGGCGCCCGTGGTTTCATAAAACCCGCCGCGCTTTTCCACGCCGAGTTCTTCGGCAATCGTGATCTGGATGTTTGCAATGTGCTCACGGCGCCAAAGTGGCTCAAACAAGGCATTGCCAAAACGCAGCGCAAACAGATTTTGCACGGCTGGTTTGCCCAGGTAGTGATCAATACGAAACACCTGCTTTTCGCTGAACACCTGAGCCACGCTGTGGTTGATGGCGCGGTTGCTGGCCAGGTCGTGGCCCAGCGGCTTTTCAAGCACCACCCGGGTCTGCGGCGTGTTCAGGCCGGCGGCGGCGAGTTGAAGGGCGATGGTGGTGAAAAGCGTGGGTGCGGTGGCCAGATACATCACCACCGTATCGGCCGGGCGTTGCGCGAGTTTGTCACGCAAATAGGTGTAATGCTCGGGCTTTGACAGGTCCATGCTGACAAACTCCAGCAGCCTGGAAAAGCGCTCGAATTCTTCCACGCTCGGGCGTTTGGCCAGATCCACCTGGTCAAAACGGCTGAGGATCA
>CAISLL010000128.1 GCA_903886165.1 uncultured beta proteobacterium
CGCTTGACGTCGTCCGCGCTTCTGCCGGGGGACGCCTGGGTGTGGATGGCCTGCGCCAGATTTATGGCCATGTCGACCTGCTCGCGCAGGCGCTTTCGCAACACCTCGTCGGAGCTGGAGCGGGTGAATTGCACAAGGTTCGCGGCCGAATCCAGTTCGGACTTGAGCCGGGAATGTTGCTGGACCTGCGCGCGTTGCCCCACCGCCTGCAATGATTCGCGGTGGCTCTGTTCGGCCTGCCACGAAAAATAGCCGCCCAGCGCGACTGTCAGCAGCAGGACGATCGACAGGGTGCCGATCAGGTGCAGCCGGGAGAGTGTTTGCTCGTTTGCCGCAAAACGCATGGATGCTTGCCTGTTATATGAATGCGTACCATGCCAAGCACTGTCCAACGGGACATCGGGTGTGATTCTACGCAGGTCGGTGGTGATGCGGGCCGCTTTTGCACGCTGCCGGTAGACTGGTTATTTGCTATAAATATAGCAGCTTAAAGCTCATGTTTTATAAGTATCTTGGCTGCAAATAGCACAATTGCTCCTGGAGAATGAGTGGTTAAACATTGTGGCTGTGGGCCTGGCGCAAGCAAGCCTGAAACGCCTGCGTGACGCGGGTGGCCTGTGGCGAGGCGCGCACGATGCTGAAAAAACTGCAGCGGTAGTTGAACACCTCGGGCTGCACCGCACGCATCTGGCCCTGGCGCACAAAACTCTCGGCGTAGTGGTCGGGCAAAAAACCCAGAAAACAGCCGGACTGGATCAGCGTGGCAATGGATTCCTGGTCATACCCGGTGGCAGCACGCACCAGTTGCACCTGCTGGGTGAGTTCCATGTTGGGCGAGTGGTAACCCAGCCCCGCAAAGGCAAAGGCGCTCAGGGCCTGCCAGTCCAATGGTTGCTGCTTGGCTGCGGCGGCACACAGCGGGTGCGCCTGGCCGCAATACAGATACATGGTTTCGTCAAACAGCGCGTCGTAGGTGAGTGTCAGGGAGGTGCGGTGCCCGGGAATGATGCCGACCTGAAACTGGCCGTCCAGCACACCGCGTTCAATCGCATTCAGCGGCGCCACATGCAGGTGCAGGCTGACATCCGGCGCCTGTGCGGCAAACAGCGCAATGGCCTGACCGACGTGGGCCGCCGGGTTGCTGGCGGTCTTGTCAAACACGGCAATGTGCAGCGCACCTCCCATGCGCTGGTGAATCTCGTCAACCCGACTGCGAAACGCATCCACCCCGCTGAGCAGGCGCAGGGTCTCCGCGTAAATCTGATCACCCTCGGAGGTCAGGGCAAAACCGGCGCGGCCACGGCGGCACAGGGTCAGGCCCAGGCGGGTTTCCAGGTCCTTGATGTGGCGGCTGACGGTGCTGGTGCCAATGTTGAGCTCCAACTCGGCCGCCGCCATGCCTCCGCACTCGACCACACTTTTGAACACCCGCAGCAGGCGGATGTCCATGTCACTCAACTGGCCCAGGGCCGCGCGGGTCTTTACTTGCATAGAGTGGCAACCAAGCAGTGATAGTTAAACATTTATAAGAGTATCAGAGCCTTGCACAATTGCTGCTTTCCTGCTCACATGAAGGTCATTCCATGAACATGACCCCGGCCCAAGCCCGGACCCGCCCACG
>CAISLL010000129.1 GCA_903886165.1 uncultured beta proteobacterium
CCACCATTGTTTTTGCCAGCGCCAATCTTGATGTTTTGTTTCAGGGACAGCCCTTTGTATTGCTCCACAAAACGAAACAAGGGCTCCACACCCAAGCCATCAAGAAACACCGGCTCATGCTGCGACACCACCCGGACATCCATGAATTCGCCATTGGCATCAAGTGCAATCAGCAAATTGAAGGGCGTGCCGGAAAACCCCGGAATCGGCGCCAGGTCAATCGATTCAAACACGTACCCAATTAGGGGGGTGGCGGTGGCATCCTGCTTGAACAAGGGCCAAATCGGCAGCTCGGTGTCTTTGTCGCCCACGATGATCGGCGACGGAAACGCCTGCAGCATGGACTCTTTGGTCATGACGCCGGCCTGCGCCGACACGGCTGCTGCCAGCGCCAGAACAAGCGCGACAACCTGCGCAAGCACCCGCGCAGACGATTGAACACAGGTACGGATTTTTCGATGAACGCTCATCACGGCAACGTTGCCCCCTATCGCTAAAGCGCTTACAAAGGCATCACAAAACGCACACCCAGCGTCCAGTTTCTTCCAGGGGCCGGTTCATAAAACTGGGAACCTGCCTGATTGACGATGACCGAGCCCACATAACGTTCATCGGCCACGTTGTCGATGCGTGCGTAAGTAGTCAAGCGGCCGGCACCGAGCGTCCATACGTGGCTGGCTTTCAGGTTCAAGGTGGTGTAGCCGTCGGCTGACGCCGTGTTGGTGTCGTTGGCATACAGGCGCCCGGCTTGGGTAAGCTCGATACCTGCCTGGCTGCCAGCGGCCAGCGCCTTTTGGCCAGATGCGGCAGGCTGCTGCGTCCACAACAATTCAGAGAACAGAAAGCTCTTTGGAATGCCTGGCAGCTTGTTGCCTGCTGCCACGGCTGTGGTGCCGCTCAAGAAGGCTTGTGAATACTCGGCATCAATTTGTGTGGCTGCCAGTGTGCCGCGCAGGTGCGGGCTGAACTGCGCACTGCCCGACAACTCCCAACCGGTGCGGGTGGTGCCTGGCGCATTTCGAAAAGTGGAGTTACCACCGCTGCTGCTGGCCACCACAATTTCATCTGTGGTGTTGATTTTGAACGCGGTGAGGTCCACCCGCGCCTCCGCGCTGGGGGCCCACTTTGCGCCAACCTCAAAATGCCGGCTGTTGGAGGCATTGATGCTGGTGTTGAATGCTGGCACCCCGGCACCGTTGTAGGCGACCTCGTTGAGGGTTGGTGTCTCAAAGCCTTTGCCATAGGTGGCAAACACATTCAACGCATCAGTGGCATGGTAGGTCACGCCCAGCACCGGGCTGGTGTTCTGGAAAGTGGTGGCGCCAGAGCCGTCACCGTTGCTCAGGAAATGGTCGTCACTGCGGAACTTGACCGCGCTGTGGCGCAAACCCGCCACCACCGACATTTTCTCAGACACCAGCGCCGTACCCTGCATGAACACATCGCTGTTGCTGGCAGTGTTGTCTTCGTCGCGGTTGGTGGTGGTCTTTTCACCCAGCCTCGCCACCCCAGCCTGGCGCGTCTCGGTGGATTCATCGTACTCATAACCCAGCACCCACTTGAAGGGTGTATCGCCCAAACGGCTTTGTGCGTTGTACTGCAGGCCGACACCGTAATAGGTACGGTCCAGCCCGACCCAGGCACCAGTTGGCGGCGGCAGTGTGGGGATAAAAATGCCTGCTTGGTATTGCAGATTTTCACGCGTGCCGGTGTAGGCGCGTGCGGTCAGGGAGCGGTCGTTGCCTAGTTCGGTCAACATCGAGGCGCCCAATTGGTTTTGCAACACAATCTTGCGGATGCTTCTTGCAACCGCGTTGGAACCTGCCTGGGTCCGGTCGGCGGCCATCTGTGCCGCAGTGAGCCCCAGCGGGTCTTGTGCCAGCGGCATGTCAAAACGATTGAACACCACATTGACGCGGGTTTTCTCGAAGGGGTCAAAACTGAGTTTGCCGTTGAACTGCTTGCGCTCGGTTTTGCTGTTGTTACGGAAACCGTCAATGTCAAAGGTGCTGTAGTCGGCCACCAAGCCGTATTGGCCGACGCGCCCGGCATACTGCCAGTCGGTACGGCGCATACCGAACGAGCCGACATAGGCGGCAGCTTCAAATTCTGGGCTGGCAGGTGCCTCGCGGGTGAAGGCCTGGATCACACCGCCCGCTGCATTGCCATACAACTGCGCCAGGGGGCCGCGCAAGACTTCCATGCGGTCGGTGGAAGTCAGGCTGATCGATGAACCTTGCCCCTGTCCGTCCGGCGTAGTGGCCGGAATACCGTCCACCAGCAGGCGCACGCCCCGAATGCCAAAGGCAGAACGGGCGCCAAAGCCGCGAATCGATACCTGCAAATCCTGCGCGTAATTTTGCCGACTCAAAATGGTCAGGCCCGGCACCCGGTTCAAGGACTCGGACAAGTTCACCTGCGGCCCGGCGGCCTCGATCGTGTCCCGGTCAATCGACTGCACCGCTGCGGGTGCGTCAAAACTGCGTTGCTCGGCACGGGATGCCGACACCACCACCTCGCTCAGGGTCTGGGCGGATGCCCCGGCCTGGTAGGCATGCGCCACCACAAGGGTCAGGGCGGACTGAAGCAGCAGGTTCAACTTGGCTTTTTTAAATTTCGGTGAATTCATGGAGTTCTTTGGGTTTGTCTTCTCGAATGGCATTATTTTCAAATGCCGCCTTGGTTTATTTGTGCTGTTACAGCGCAATATCCATACCAGCTGGTAGCCTGCGCAGAGGCAGTCACTTCACCTGACAGTTTGCCTCTAACCCGCAAGGAAAAAAAGCCGTGCGAACCCGAGGGTTGGTGCACGACACTGTCCAAGCTGTTGCTATTTGGTACAGCGTCACTTGTCTTTCTGTGACAGAGGATGTGATTTGGTCACACTTTCCGCGCTCATGCGCCTGTTTGCCCGTGCACGTTTGTTGCTTATGATTTGACCCGGCATACACGCCAACGATGGGTCCCTTATGAACACCAGGTGTCTTCTTTTCATTCAAAAAATGATGGCCGCGCTGTTGCTCATGTCTGCATCAGCATGGGTCGGCGCCTGGGAGCTTCAGGGCAGCAAAACCATCACAGCACACACCCGTGACAAACATCACACCCGCATCGGTACCGTCCATTTTGTGCCGCAGCCAGATGGCACGGCAACATTCAAGGTCACCATGGACCACGCCGTGTTCACCGATTATTTTCTATCCATGAAAGAATTCAAGTGCCTGAGCAGCCCGACAGAAGTCACCTGCCATGTGCCCTACCCCTACCAGCAACCCGGCAAGGTCACGCTGCAAGACCTGACCTGGCTTGAGCACAACCTGCTTTTCTTGTTCAAGACACCGGCAGAGTTTGGCGCCAAACTCTGGAACGGCTTGTACTACCGATTGAAGCTGACCGACACCGGTCTGGTGGGCACACCGATGGCCATCGACCTGAATCACATCAGCGCCCCACCCGATGATTTGTCAGCACCAACTTTTGGACCTGACCTGCGCGATGCCATCCCGGCAGGTGCCAGATGGCTGGAGTCGATCACCATTGAGTAAGGCCTCTCGGCAGGCCTGTCCCTTTGGCAACCCTTCCCTTTTGAATGATTGGTACCCTTCATGTTTGTTTCCCTAAAGGTGTTGGCTGTCCTTGCTCTTTGCTGCCAGGCGATTGCCTCTCAAGCGCAAGACAGCCAGGTGGAAGACTGGGTGCGCAACCCGGCCATGGGCAACTACAAGGCTTACGCCGAGTTCAAGATGGCGCACTATGACGAGGCCCGTCATATTTGGGAAACACTCGCCGGCCTGGGCAATGCAGATGCCTTGTTCAACCTGGCTATCCTGGCAGAAGACGGCCTGGGTGAGCCAAAAGCCATGCAAAAGGCCGAGGCGCTTTACGTGGCCGCAGCCAATGCCGGTGGTTTCAAGGCACAGTACCGGCTGGGCATGCTTTACAGCACCGGCGGTGCGCTTGACAAAGACCTGGTGAAGGCGCGCCAGTATTTGAATCTGGCGGCCGCCCATGGCGACAAAGACGCCCAGGCCAGATTGGCCACGCTTGGCCAGCCCGAGCGCGCGGTCAGTTTGTTTGAAGAGGCAGAGATCCTGTCGAGCAGCGGACAACACGCCCAGGCTGCTGTGCTGTACCAACGCGGCTCTGATGCCGGTGACCTGCGCGCACGCACCCGTCTGGCCTGGATGTTTGAGGCTGGGCGTGGTGTCCCGCGTGACTTGGACCACGCTGCCAGCTTGTTCCTGACAGCGGCACAGGCCGGTGGTGCAGAGGCGCAATTTGCCATGGCGGTAATGAGTCGCACCGGGCGCGGCCAACCCAAGGACCGGGTCCAGGCGCTCGTCTGGCTCAAACTGTCAGCCGCCCAAGATTATCCTGCTGCGGTCGCTGCATTGAAGGCGGAGCTCGACAACCAGTGAGGCAGCTGCTCCCTGCTGTAATGGCCTTGGCAGCCACCGACCCACGCGGTCTGCGCGAAAACTCCTCGGGCTTGTATCCTTGGGCGTACAACTCGGGGGCACTTAACGCGGCCCAATCACCCGCACTCGACAAGTAAAAACAGCGTCATCAAGACGCTGCTTTTGTGCAGGAGAAAACGTCACCCCCCTGCAATCGGCGGCCAGATCGCCAGGGTATCTCCCTCGTTAAGCGTTTGCGTGGCCCGATTTTCAGGGCCGATGTAGACCCCGTTGACCAACACCAGATGCACCAGTTTCTCAGGCAGGCGGTGCTGCGCCACCAGTTGCCCGATGGTGGTCTCAGGCGCAACGTCCAACGCCAGCATGTTGCTGTACTTCACATCTGCCGGGAGATAGTCGGTCAACGAGGCAAACAGTTTGAGGGTAATCTTCATGGCGTCCTCCTGATTGGCAAAGAATACATCAGCAGATGTGAAACGCAGGGTCAGCGAATGCGCGCATCGTTCGCGCCTGACCAACGGCCCTGTCCCTGGGCACTGGCAAGGTAAGCCTGCATCAACAACGTGGGATCGTGTTTCAGGGTGTCAGCCCATTCACCCAGCTTGATCTGCCCCTCCACCAGGCCACGCATCACGCCCACATGCTCGGTCCAGCCCACGCTGTTGCAACCCACCAGCACATCATCCTTGAACTGCAGGCTCAGGTGCTGGCCAGTGGCCTTGTCGGTGAGTTCCACATGCTCGCCACCGGGCACACCCTCCCAGTCACCAAAGCTGGCAGAGATCAGACCCAAGGTGTCGAGCACATTGATCTGTGTCACACCCTTAAGTTCCGCCTTGGGCGGCAGTCCACGTGCATAGGACACCATGTTCATGCCAGCAATGCGCGCCTGCTCGGCGGCATTGGGCTGGATGGCGCTGACAATCATCTTGCCACTGACTTTGTCCAGCGCCTCGGCGCAGTCGCCTGCGGCATAAATACCGGGCACATTGGTTTGCAGGTGCTCATCGGTCAGCACACCCAGCAGGCAGGTGACGCCAGAGTGCTCCAGATACCCAATGGCCGGGCGCACACCGGCAGCGCTGATAACCAGGTCGGCGTGCACAGTGCTGCCGTTGGAAAGATTAACGTTGAGTCCGTGGTTGGCAGATTGGACTGACCCAGCGGAGCGGAGCCCAATGGCTGAACTGATTTTCTCCAGCAGGCCGGGCTCTGCGGCACGCACTGGCTCAATCGACTCGACCCGGGTGCTGGTGAAGACTTGCACGCCTTTGGTTTCGCACCAGTCGCGGATCATGCCGCCGGCTGTGGGGCCCATCATGCGCGGCACCATGCGGTCGCCCATTTCGACCACGCTCAAGTGCACGCCGCGCGCCGCCAGGGCTTCCATGATGATGCAGCCAATAAAACCGGCGCCAAGTTGCAGCACGCGCGCACCTGGCTTGGCCAGCGCAGCAATGGCGCGGGCATCAGCCAGGGTCCAGCAAGGGTGCACACCTTCGGATTCGATGCCGGGGATCGGCGGGCGCACCGGGTGTGAACCGGTGGCAATCAGCAGGGTGTCAAAGCCCAGGCTGTCACCGCTTTTCAGGGTAAGGGTTTTAGCGGCAGCATCCACGTTTTTGACGCGGTCTTGCACCACCTTGATGTTCAGGTCAACAAAGTGTGTGGGGCTTTTGCGCAGGTAAGTGCCGGCCTCGTCGATGTTGCCCATGAGCAAGTAAGGGATAGCCATGCGCGAGTAAGACGGCTCGGGTTCGTCACCGATGAGGGTGATGGTGTCCTGCGGGGCTTGCTTGCGGATGGTTTCTGCGGCAATGACACCGGCGGGGCCGGCACCGAGGATGACGTGGTGGGTCATGTTGAATTCTCCAGAAAAGGAAAGCGGTCACTGAAGACCGCTTGTTTGATGTTTGTTGACCAAGCGTCCGCAACGTTCGGGGCAGAACACGCTGTGGTCCGGTTTATTGGGGTCCGGGCTAATCGGGGTCAGAGCACACGCCCTTCGGGCGGTGATCTGACCCCATAAACCTTAACGGTAATCCGACCCCAAAAAACCTACAGACTCAGACGTTCGCGTGTGGCAGCGGTGGGGCGGCCCTCTGAATCCCAGCCACGCACTTCGTAGTACTTCGGCAGCATGGTGGCAATTTCATTGAACTTGCCTTTGGCCGGGCCGGTTTTGCAGGCGCCGTCGGTGCTGGTCAGGCGTGCTGGCAGGCTGTCATCGGCCTTGGTGAAGCCGGCACGGTTGTTGAACTCGCGCTCCATGTTCCAGATGCGTTCGCCAATTTTTTCCAGCTCTTCGGTGGTGAACTGTTCGCCACAGGCAGCCGCCATTTGGGGTGCAAGGTCCGCCAGGCCCCAGGCGAACGTAGTGAACAGGCACAGGCCCGACGAGTCAAAGGCGGCGGTGGCATCCTGGAAGGCCTTGACGAGTTCGGGTTTGCCTTGAGATTCAAGCGGATCGGTCTTGACTGGGATGCCCAACACCTCAGAGGCAATGGTGTAGCCGCGCAGGTGGCAGCCACCGCGGTTGCTGGTGGCGTAAGCCAGGCCAATGCCCTGGATGGCACGCGCGTCGTAGGCCGGGAATTCCTGGCCCTTGCTGCTCATGGACAGTTCCGGGTGGCCGTATTTTGCGCACAGACGTTTGGAGCCCTGCCCAATCTCGACACCAAAACCACGACCGTTGACGGTTTCTTCAGCCAGAAACGCCAGGGCCTGGGCTGAACCAAAGTTGGCTTCAATTCCGACCTGCTCCTTGGTCAGCACACCCAGGTCATAAAGTTCCATCACCGCAGCCACGGTAGCGCCAAAGGTAATGGGATCAATGCCTTGTTCGTTGCACAACATGTTGGCGTATTGCAGCGCCTCCAGATCGTTCACGCCGTTAACCGCGCCGAGTGACCAGGCAGATTCGTATTCAAGGCCGCCCGAGGCACCGCGGTACTGCGGCTTGTTGACAATGGTGAAATGGTTTTCGTCCATCTTGCTGATGCGTCCACAGGCGATGGTGCAGCCAAAGCAGGCCTGGTTTGTCACCAGATGTTTCTTGCCGTCGGTCTTGCGCGGCGTGGCCATGGCTTCCGCGGAGATGTCTTTGGCGCCTTCAAACTGGTTGTCGCGGTGGTTGCGGGTCGGTATGGCACCCACTTCGTTGATGACGTTCATCAGCACCTGGGTGCCGTAAGTGGGCAGGCCCGCGCCGGTTACACCATTGTCGGCAAGAATCTTCTTCTTCTCGGCCACCACTTTCATGAAGGCCTTGGGGTCTTTGATGTTGCCCACACCTTTGGTGCCACGCACGGCAATCGCCTTGAGGTTTTTGCTCCCCATGAC
>CAISLL010000130.1 GCA_903886165.1 uncultured beta proteobacterium
AGTGCTTTTGGCGCTAAGATTTGCCGCGCCATTGGCATCTGGTGTTTGTTCATTTTTACATGCAAGGAAGCATCTATATGAAGAAGTTCGTTCAACGCACACTCTTGGGCCTGATTGGTTGCGGTGCCTTCGCCCTTGCAGCCCATTCGGCCGAATTGCGGTTCAATAACCCGTTGCCGGAATCGCGCCCTGAAACCAAGGAACTGATGAGGTTCGCCGACGACGTGGGCAAGAACAGCGGCGGTGCCATCACGGTCAAGATGAATAACGGGGGCGCCCTCGGTATCAAAGACGCCGACGTGCTTCAGGTTTTGCCCAAGGGCGCAGTCGACATGAGCCTGATCTGGGCCAACTACGTTTCCCGCGACGCTCCGGCCCTGGCCACCGTGGTGGTGCAGGGAACCATCGGCACAGTGGACGAACTCAAGCGGGCATTACCCGTGGTGCGTCAGATTTACGATGAGGAGCTGAAGGACTGGGGCATTACAGCCGTGGGCTACCTGGCCATTCCGATGCTGGAAGCATCGGTGTTTTGCCGCGACCAGCCGGTCAAGTCGCTGGCCGACCTGAAATCCAGGAAGCTGCGGGTCTGGGCCAAGGAGCAGGTGGCTTCGTTCAAGCGCCTGGGCATTGCCGCCCAGATCGTGGGGCAGGCCGACATGTATGTGGCCATGAAAACCGGCGTGGTCGATTGTGCGGTGTACCCGGCCTTGTATGCCCACACAGTGAACATGCACGAGGTGGCCAAGTACGGCGCTTTCCTGTACCCGATGCCCTCTGGCCCGTACGCGCTGGGCATGTCCACAGCAAAATGGAATGCACTCCCGGAGGCGCAGCGCAAAGCCGTTACCAAGGCGGCAGACGACACCTGGAATCGATCAAACGAGTATTCTGCCGATCACGAGCGTGAGTTGGCCGCACGTGAAGAGCTCAAGAAGAAGGGCCTCACCTGGTTGGGCGATTTCCCTGAGGCTGACCGCAAGCAATTCCTGGATGCCGTGTCGGCCACCTGGGCCGATCTGGCAACGGACGCCGGGGGCAAGGCACCGGCTTACCGTGAACGGGTGCTCAAGGCGATGGGGCGATAGCGGCCATGATGGCGCTGGCACGCAGGCTGGAGCTGATGCTGGGCCAGTTGGCCCGGCTCTTTGGTTACCTTGCCGCGCTGTCCCTGTTTGCCATCGTTGGCATCATTCTGGCCAGCGTGGTGATGCGCCGGGTCGCTGATTCCCCGCTGTACTACACCGAAGAACTGGTGGGCCTGCTGCTGAGTGCCTCGCTGTTCCTTGCCTTGCCCATGGTGACAACTCAGGCCAGCCATGTGCGTGTGACCTTTCTGGCGCAAGCACTGCCAGAGGTCGGGCGGGCGGTGCTGGTTGTGCTGGCCGGGTTGGTGACGCTGGCGTTTTGCGGCTGGTTTCTGATAGAAGCGATACCCTGGCTGGAATTTGCCTTCAAGCGCAATATCAAGACCGAAGCATCCAGTTTGCGCCTGGCACCCTGGATGGCTGTATTGCCCGTGTCAGTGGCGCTCAGTGCGTTGCTGGTGCTGGTGCGGTTAATCACCGGCAGTGAAAGGGCCTCGTTCAGCCATGCCGAGCCCGCAGAGTAGCTGAATGAAGCTGCGCAAAAACGCGCGCATTGATCTAAAAAACACCAGGGCTTCTGCATGTTCCTTTCGGTATTTTCTTCCTTGCTGGTGCTCACTGCCGCCAGTGGTGCTGCACTGGGTGCAGCACTGGGCTTGACCGGATTCTTCCTGCTGCACTTTTTTGCCAACGGTGCCACATCGCTGGCAGTCAACGCCATCTGGAATGTTTTCAACTCATTTACCCTCAGCGCGATTCCGCTGTTCATCTTGCTGGGCGAGATCCTGTTGCACAGTGGCATCAGCCAACGCGCCTACACGGCTTTCAGGCCGGTATTTGCGCGCGTTCCCGGGGGGCTGCTGCATACCAATATCGCGGTTTGCACGCTTTTTGGTGCCGTCAGTGGCTCCAGCATGTCGACGGCGGCGGCGGTGGGGTCAGTGGCCTATCCAGAGATGGTCAAGCGCGGCTATCACAAGGAAACGGTGGTCGGAAGTCTCGCCGGCGGCGGTACCCTCGGTCTCCTGATTCCGCCCAGCCTGTCGTTCCTGATCTATGGCGCGCTGACAGAGACGTCGATCGGTCGCCTATTCATCTCCGGTATCGTGCCAGGCCTGATGGTGGCGCTGCTTTTCATGGCCTATATCCTGGTGCTGTGCCTTCGCAACCCCTCTCTTTACCCCCAGGACAACGAGCGCATGCCTGTGGGCGCCATCATCATCGGCACACTGCGCATATGGCCTGTGATCGTCCTCATTGTGTCAATCATGGGAAGCATCGCCTTCGGGTTTGCCACGCCAACAGAATCCGCCGGCGTTGGCGTGGTGGTGGCCGCCATCATTGCCTTCATCTGGGGTGACCTGACGCCGCGCAAAATGGCGCAAAGCATGTTGCGCTCGGTGTTGCTGTTTTCCTCCATCGGGTTTGTCGTGCTGGGTGCCACCGTGCTGGCTCAGTCTGCCAGTGTGCTGGGGGTGCCCCAGGCCATTCTGGAGTCGGCACTCGCCGGTGGGCTGGGCAAGTACGAAGTATTGCTGATCGTTGTCATCGTCTACCTGGTGCTTGGCTGCTTCTTTGATGGCCTGTCGCTGATGGTGATGACCCTGCCTATCGTCTTCCCACTGATGATCAAGCTGGGCTTTGACCCGATCTGGCTGGGGGTGATCATCACCATCCTGATTGAAGTCGGCCAGCTCACCCCGCCCGTGGGCCTTAATTTGTCGGTCCTGACGGTATTGACAGATGGTGAAGTGACTTTGGGGCGCGCCGCATTGGCCGCTACGCCCTACTGGTTGCTGTTGCTGGTGGCGGTGCTGATCCTTACCCTCTTTCCCAACATCGCCACCTTTTTACCGAACCTGCTGATGTAGGAAACCACACCCATGCAAATCAGAGTCAAACCCAAGACCTATGGCCCGCTGACGGTGCAGTCATCCACCGATGAAGCCCTGGTGTTTCAGACCGAGGCAGGACATCAGGGGCGCGGCAGCCTGACGCCGAACGCGCAGGGCATGTCGCCTTCGGACCTGATGCTGGCGTCCCTCGCTAATTGCCTGGCCATTTCCATCCGCATCGCAGGGCGCCCCATGGCAATTGAACTAGGCGCCCTGCGCGTCTCGGCCATGGCCTTCAAGGCGACAGACCTGCCCAATCGCTTCGGTCGTTTTGAGGTCGACATTCACACCGAGTACCCGGTGGATGCCGCTCAGGTAGACGAGTTGCTGCGCCGCACCAAGGAGACCTGCACCGTCAGCAACTCGCTGGAAGCCGAGGTGATGGTGCGCCTGAACACCTGAACCAAACGCATGGTGCACGCCAGTGCAAACCAGGTGACCGACGCGCCTGAGCAGCTTCGGGCCGGTTCAGCTTGCCAGACCTTCTGCCACGGTGGGGTAGCGCAGGCGCAGGCCAAGCTCTTTTTTCAGGCGGGTGTTGTCCAGGCGGCGCGATTCGCCCATGAAGCTCAGCAGCATCACCGGCAGTTTTTCCTTGGCACCCTCGCGTGACACTCGGAGCGGTCTGGGCAAACCATACAGGTCTGCGGCAAAGTCAAAGTAGTCGCCCATCTTCATGCATGTGTCGTCGTTGACGTTGTAAACCCGCCCTGGCCTGGCGCGCCAAAGTGCAGCCACGCAGGCGCGCGCCAGGTCATCGGCATGGATGTGGTTGGTGAACACGTCGTCACTGGCCTGCAACACCGGCGTACCCTTGATCAAGCGCTCACGCGGTGTGCCACCCACCCGGTCGGGCGCATAAATGCCGGGAATGCGCAGGATGCTGACTTGCGTGCCGCTGGCACGGCCATAGTGGCGCACCCTGTTTTCCGCATCAATTCGCCTCTGAGCCCTTGCTGTTTCTGCGTTTGTTGCTCTTGTTTCCTTTACAACTTCACCCTTGCAATCACCATAAACACCGCTGGTTGAGCCATACACCAGCGTCTGCACCGGGGAGCGCCTGCGCAGCACGCTCAGCAGCGTTTGGGTACGCGTGTCTTGCCAGCCAATTCCGGGTGGTGGCGCCAGGTGCACCACACGTGTGGCCAGGCCACTCAGACGGCGGATGCTGGCGGGCTTGTCCAGATCTCCCAGCAAGGGGGTGATGCTGCGTGCGCGCAGTTCGGGCAGGCGTTCGGCGCTGGTGGTCAGGGCCAGCAAACGCACTTTCTGGCCCATGGCCTTGGCCACGCGCAGACCGACATCACCACAGCCCACCAGCAACACACGTTCCCGCCGAAAACGCGCCGGCAGCGCGCCTGGGCGGGTGGCATACAGGAGCGGGTGGGGGCTTTTTAATGCAGGCAAAATCGACACCTTTAATGATCAAAATAAACGCTTTGAGGATAACCAGAATATGACAAGCA
>CAISLL010000131.1 GCA_903886165.1 uncultured beta proteobacterium
AACATGAACGATGACTTGCGTAACATGGTTTGGAAAGGCCACTACCTGGGGTATGGGCCGGCAGATGTCATGTTAAATGTGCCGGTCGACAAATACCTGATCCAGCAGAATCGCCAGGTGACCATTTTTTCGCCCTACATGCGACAGGTGCCGGTGCTGTTCCACGACCCACGCAAACTTGCCCAGATCAATGACCCTGATGAACTGAAGGACCACAAACTGGCGGCTGAGCGTGGCACCGGGGCAGCAAGCGCCTTGATGGGGCACCACAGTGGCATGCTGAAGTCTCAGGTGAGCTTGTTCAACTCCGGCGTTGACGCGGCAACGGCCGTGCTTCGCGGCCAGGTGGATGCGGCATATGTGTTGCGCTCCCAGGCAGAAGCTGCTGCGGCTCAGGCCAAAGTCAAGCCGGAGGACTTTTTGATTTCCCAGATGTCCTTGACGGGTTTGCCTGAAAACGGCTGGCCTTTGGGCATGGCTATCAAGTCGGGTTACAAAGACCTTGGTCAGGCTCTGGATGTCGCGATGAAGGAACTGCGAAACAACGGCGAGCTCCTGGCCATGTTCAAAGCAAGGGGCATGACACTCACGGCACCGTAGAATGCGCGATTTTGGATCGCCCACATTTCCAAACACCTGTTTGACCCATGCAATCTTTTTATGCAGAGCGTTTTGAGCGCGAGATGGGTTGTACGGAAGCCGAATGGCTGATGTGGTTGCCCAATGCAATTGGGGACAACCACTGGAAGCAGCAGTCGCAGTCTGCTGGTGTCCGCATTGGTGATGGCGCCCTGGGTTTGAAGTGGCAGGTGGGCGCGCCACGGGCGATCGGCTCGGTGAGTATTCCGGTGCTCAAAGTTACCTTTCGCTTTGCCGGGCTTGATGATGCGGAGCGCTACTTGTTCATGAAGCGGTTTGATCTGTACATGCAGCGCGGTGGCGGCTAAATTTATAAAAAATTGGCCTTTAGCGCTTGTAAATCAGGCATGAGTAGCTATGAAAAATGTTGCTGTCTTGATGCCCGCCACGGTCAGCAGCAGCGAGCCGAACAGGTGCATGGCGACGGTGGCAAATCCAAGCAGATACCGTTGTTGCCCCAGTAAGCCGACGACCTCAGCTGAAAAGCTAGAAAAAGTGGTGAGGGCACCCAAAAAGCCGGTGACGATGGCCAACCGCCAGGCTGGGTCCAGGTGCGGCATGGCCTGAAAAACCGCAACCGCAACGCCTACCAGATAGCCGCCAATCAGGTTGGCAGCCAGTGTGCCTACTGGAATGACCGCACCCGGGCTGAGCCACAGGCCCAAGCCCCAACGCGCCAGCGCGCCCAGACAGGCCCCCAGACAAATGGCAATGACAGACATCATGAGAATTGCATCATACTGGGGCGCATCGAGCGTCCATGAAAAAGCCCGCCATGGCGGGCTTTAAATGGGCTGGCAAAAAACTTATTTTTTGGCAGCGCTGGCAGCTGGTTTGGCGGCCTCGGCCTTTGGTTCCGCTTTCTTGGCAGCAGGCGCAGCACCCTTGAAGGCCTGACCGTTGACGGTCATTCCTTCGGCAGAGAACTTGGCGGCATTGCCTTCACCGATGCCTTTGACACGCTCAACAAAATCGTTCCAGTCCTTGAAGTTGCCCTTTTTGCGTTCATCCAGAATCTTGGTAGAAATACCTGGGCCAATGCCCTTGATGCTGTCAAGTTCTGCCGCACTGGCCTTGTTGACATCGACGGCGGCAAAACAAGCAGCGGCATACAGCATGGCCACGATGGCCAAAATTTTCTTCAACATGAAGGAACTCCTGAGGGATTGAAAGTCGGATGGGTTGAGTCTGTGGCCGGACGCCGAGACACCGGCCACACACTCAACGAGTGTACGGTGCGATGGGTTGACATGGATGCATGCCAAGCGTGAATTTGGTCACAAATCTGGTTGGCTCACGCCTGTTGAGCCAACCAGTTCACGTAGCTGGCGATGCCCGTCTGCACGTTTGCAAAGGTGTGCTGGCAACCGGTGGCGCGAAGGGCGGTCAAATCGGCCTGGGTGTAACACTGGTATTTGCCGCGCAAGGCATCCGGGAAAGGCACATAGTCCAGCAGGCCGTGGGCGCCCAGTTCCTCAAGCGTCAATGCGCCCTGGCCGTTGATCTGGCGCAATGCATTCACGACTGAACTGGCTACATCATTGAACGGCTGGGCGCGACCGGTGCCAAGGTTGAAAATGCCGGAGATGCCGGGGTGGTCAAAGAACCAGAGGTTGACCGCGACCACGTCGTCAATGAAGACAAAGTCGCGCAGTTGGGCGCCTGGGGCGTAGCCGCCGTATTCACCAAACAGCTTGACCTTGCCGTCTGCCTTGAACTGGTTGAACTGGTGAAAGGCCACGCTGGCCATGCGGCCCTTGTGTTGCTCACGCGGACCATACACGTTGAAATAGCGGAAACCCACCACTTGCATGGTTTTGCCGGCAAAGGCGCGCTGGAATTCGTTGCCGCATTCACGCCGCATGCGCTGGTCGAACAACAGCTTGGAATAACCGTAGACATTCAGCGGGCGCTCAAACGCCGGATCTTCGCGGAAGGTGTCAGAGCCACCATAAGTGGCTGCGCTGGACGCGTAGAGCAGGCGGGCGCCACGTTTCTGGCAGGCCTGGTACAGCTGGACCGAAGTAGCGAAGTTGTTGTTCATCATGTACTTGCCGTTTGTTTCCATGGTGTCGCTGCACGCGCCTTCATGGAAAACAGCTTCGACCTGGCCATAGGCGCCTTCGGTGTAGGCGTCGTAAAAAAGGTCGGCGTCCACATAGTCGGCAATCTGCAGGTCGGCCAGGTTGCGGAACTTGTCGCCCTGGGTGAGGTCATCGACGGCAATGATGTCGGTCAGGCCGCGCTGGTTCAGGCCTTTGATCAGGTTGGCGCCAATAAAACCGGCCGCACCGGTGACAACGACTCGGGTCATGCAAACAACTCCTGGTAAGAAACGGTTGCGGTGCCAAATTTCCCCACCACCAGGCCACCGGCCCGGTTGGCCAGGGGCAAGGCATCGCGCATCGAATAACCTGCGCCGACCAACGCGGCCATGGTGGCGATCACGGTGTCGCCCGCGCCCGTCACGTCAAACACTTCACGCGCCTGAGCGCTCACTGTCAGGTGACCTTGTGCATCGAAGATTGTCATGCCTTCTTCGCTGCGGGTGAGCAGAATGGCCTGCAAGGTCAAGGCTTGACGCAGGTTCTGGACTTTGGCTTGCAGCTCAGACTCGTTGTGCCAGACGCCAATGACCTGCTGCAGCTCGGCGCGGTTGGGGGTGATGACGGTGGCACCCTGGTAGCGCGAGTAGTCCGAGCCTTTGGGGTCAATCAGGATCGGTTTGCCTGCGGACCGGGCGCGCGCAATCATGTCACTCACGTGCGCCAGGCCCCCCTTGCCGTAGTCGGAGAACAGCACAGCATGGTGGCTGGGCAAGAGATCGGCGAAGGTGGCGGTCTGGGATGCCAGCACCTCGGTCTGCGGGGTGTTTTCAAAATCCATCCGCAGCAACTGCTGCTGGCGGCCAATCACCCGCAACTTGACGGTGGTCTTGAGCCGGGCATCACGACCGAAATAGGTTTGAATGCCGGTGTCCGCGACCAGTGCCTCGAGTTTGTGGCTGGCCTCGTCTTCGCCCACCACGGTCAAGAGCGACGCTTGCGCGCCCAAGGTGACCACGTTGTAGGCCACATTGGCGGCGCCGCCATTGCGTTCTTCTTCCCGGGTGACACGTACCACCGGCACCGGCGCCTCCGGGCTGATGCGATCAACCGCGCCATACCAGTAGCGGTCCAGCATCACGTCGCCGACCACCAGCACGCGTGCCTTTGCCAAATCTTGTTGAGTAACTCTAGTTTTCATAATCAATTTAAGAGTGCTGTAAGCGATGTCAACCACGCGAAATGCCGTGGAACCGGCTTTGCCGGGCCACTGGCATTGCCCCCTTGAGGGGGGAGGCGGCCACACGAAGTGGGCAAGCAACAGGGGGGAGCGTCATCCTATAGTTCTTCAACCCGACGGGCAGGGTAACTGTCCCATGACTGGCAGCCGGGACACTGCCAAAAATGTTTGACGGCTTCAAAGCCACAGGCCGCACAGCGGTAGCGCAGCAAGGGCTTGGTGGCGTGGTCCAGCGCGCGTTGCACCTGGGGGTGAAACTGCTCGTGTTCCAGTTTTTCGCCTGCAATCCATTGGGTCGCGGCAACCAGAGATGGCTCTTTCTCCAGGTGACGCGCGTACCAGTCGCGGGCGCTCACTGCGGCATCGTCGTTCACACTTGAAAGGGCAACAATGGCATTGAGCACATCAAGTGATGGTTGGACGGCATAAAGCTCTTGCATCCGGGCACAGGTTTCAACGACACGCCCATTGCGAAGGGCCAGGTCGGTCAGGGGTTGTGCCATCAGGGGAACGGCAGCCGGCGCGTGATGCAAAGCGTCCATCAGTGTTTGCCAAGCCAGTTCAACACGGTCAGCCCTGGCCTGCAGGAGTGCCAGGTCGAGGCGTGCCCGGGCCGCGCCCGGCGCCTTGGCGATGGCCTGCAGCAGCAGTTGTTGCGCCTCATCCAATTGGCCCTGAGCGGCGAGCGTGGCTGCTTGTTCACACAGGTAATGGGCCAGGCGGGGGCTGTAGCTGCCTGGCTCGGCGCGATCCAGCTTTTCCGCAATCTGGGCGGCCAGCGCCCAGTCTCGGCTGCGCTCATAATTCGCCAGCAATGCGAGACGTGCCTGCGCTTCGAAGGGCGTGCCTTCAAGCTTGAGCAGGGCTTCTTCAGCGCGGTCTAGCAGACCCGCCTTGAGGTAGTCAAGCGCCAGGGCGTGCTGGGCACGGTGTCGGTCAGCCTGACTGATGTCGCCACGCGACAGCAGGTGTTGGTGCACACGCACAGCGCGCTCAAACTCACCACGGCGCCGAAACAGGTTGCCCAGCGCGAAGTGAAGTTCGGAGGTGTCGGGGTCGTTTTGCACTGCCTCAATGAAGGCGTCAATGGCCTGATCTTGTTGCTCATTGAGTAAGAAATTCAAGCCTTTGAAATAGGCCTTGGGGGCTTGCCGGTTTTCCATGCGGATTTGACGCAAATCCAGCCGTGACGCCACCCAGCCCAGGACAAATGCCATTGGCAGGCCCAGCAACACCCAGCTTAGGTCAAACTCCATCAGCGTAGCCGGGTGTACCAGCTTGCGGGGGTATTGATACGTTGGCGTCAAGGCCGTTCGCAAGCGGCGGCCTTTCCGTTGTGCGCTGGCGAACCCAGCGTGGCAACATGCCAATTACCCCGACGACCACGCCCACGCTGAACGCAGACAGCACGATGAGTACCTGGGGTGCGCGCCATTGGTTGCCAAAGAAAAAATGCACAGTGGTGTCTTGCTGGTTGTTCAGCGCGAAGGCAAACAGGGTAAAAAAAATGGCTGCTTTAAGTAACCA
>CAISLL010000132.1 GCA_903886165.1 uncultured beta proteobacterium
ATTGGCCGAGGACTCAACCGGGCCGTCCGGCGCAAAAGTCTCGTTCAGGCCAAATTCGAAGTTGCCGCGCCCGGTGTAGACCGCCAGTGCTTCAGGACCATGTGCGGCAGCGATGGCACGCAACTGCCCGACCAGGTAATCGTAGGCCTCGTCCCAGCTGATCCGCTCAAAACGGCCCTCGCCCCTGGCTCCCACCCGGCGCTGCGGATAGAGCAGGCGATCAGGCGAGTGCACGACCTCGGCCGCGCGCGTGCCGCGGGTGCAGACGATACCTCTCGGGTGGTCCTGGCGCGGGCGCAAACGCTCCAGTTGCCCCTGACTGAACAGCACCTCTACCCCGCAACCCGCATCACACACACCGCAGAGCCCGGCAACCATATTCATGGCGCCAGTCTCTTGTGTGTCCTGTGTCAGCCCAAGGTCTTTCGTCATCATGCCTCCTGAATCAATTTCGCCTGACCAGACCCTCTCAACCTAACAAAGCCGCTGCAACCTGATCCGCGCCACTGCAGCGCGCAATTCGGGGTCAGGCAAGGCCGCCGCCGTCTTGTCCTGCGCGGCATTGCGCACCAGCCGCTCCAGCGTTTGCACCTGTGGTGTGAGCGGGCCAAAAAAAAGCGGGGCATCACCCACGGCGATCAGCAGTGTGGGGAAGTCATCCACGTCCAGCGGGTGCAACAGGTCGGCCTCGTCCTCAACATCAAGCCAGACAAACCGCGCCAGCGGATGGTCGGCAGTGATGCTGGCCTCCACCTGCTCAAAGCGGCTGCGGTACTCCGCACACACATTGCACCATTCGGCGCACAGGCAGGCCACCAGCAACGGCGTGTGCGCGAAAAGGGTAGGCGTTGCCATGTTCACCGTGTCCTCAGTCACCAAAACAAATGCCCAGGTCACGCCCGGTCTGCAGGGTGTCGCAGCCCATTGGCACATTGCGGATGTGGCCGGCAACCTCTTCCAGGCCCACGTGACTGACGCCATCTGAACCCAATGACACCATCACGCCACTATGGCCTGCGTCCAGGGCACGCACAGCTGCCGCACCAAAACGCAAGGCCGCCAGCCGGTCAAAAGAGGTGGGACTGCCACCGCGCAGCAAGTGCCCAAGCACCACCACCCGGGTTTCCTTGCCGGTGCTGCGGGCCAGGGCATGGCCAATGCTTTCGCCAATGCCTCCCAGCCGCTCGGCGTGACCCACCTCGGCCGGGGCTAGCACCTCGCGGTGGCCGTCTTTGGCCTGCGCACCCTCTGCCACCAGCACAATCGAGTATTGGCTGCCAGCGGCCTCGCGTTCGCGAATCTTGGCGGTGACCTTTTCCAGATCAAAACCAATTTCAGGGATCAGAATGGCATGTGCATTGCCTGCAATGCCTGCGTGCAGAGCAATCCAGCCGGCATAACGCCCCATCACCTCCACCACCATCACACGCTGATGGCTTTCGGCCGTGGTGTGCAGACGGTCCAGGCACTCGGTGGCAAAGCCGACCGCCGTGTCGAAGCCAAAGGTGGTAAAGGTTTTGTCCAGGTCGTTGTCAATGGTTTTGGGCACCCCCACCACGCGCAGGCCCTTTTGATGCAGGGCGTTGGCAATGGTGAGCGAGCCGTCGCCCCCAATCGACACCAAGGCGTCAATCTCATGGGTGGCAAAGTAGGTCAGGATTTCATCCGAGCGGTCCACCTCGCGCACTGTGCCATCAGGCATGGTGATCGGGAAGTGCAGCGGGTTGCCCTTGTTGGTGGTACCCAGGATGGTGCCGCCCAGGTGACCAATGCCGCGCACCCGCTCGCGCGTGAGACGCGCCACGCCACCCTCCGAATAACGCTCGGGAAACAGGATACCGTTGAAGCCATCACGAATGCCAAAACAGTCCCAGCCCCGGTTGTGGGCCGCAATCATCACGGATTGAATCACCGCGTTCAAGCCGGGTGCATCACCACCACCGGTGTTGACGGCAATGCGTTTGATAGGTTTTGTCATGGCAATTTTCCTGAAGATGTCCTGTTTGATGAATGGAGGCCCGTGCGCACGCTGCAACAGCGTCCATTGTGCCGCTGCGTCAGTTCACCCCAAGGGCTGCAGTCGACCCAATTTGTGCGCCAGCTCAACCGCCGAGCTGACCCCCATTTTCTCGAAAATGTTGGCACGGTGGAACTCGACGGTGCGTGGGGTGATGCCAAGATGGTCCGCAATATTCTTGTTGTAATGCCCGCGCACCAGTTCGTCCAGCACTTCACGCTCGCGCGGACTCAACGACGCCAGCGCCTGGCGCAGACGGCGCGCCTCGCTGTCATCCTGCTGCACCGCACTGGCCACCGCCAGCGCCTGCTGCACCCGGTCCACCAGCTCATTGTCCTGAAAGGGTTTCTCAAGGAAGTCCCAGGCACCCTGCTTGACGGCCGCCACCGCGGTCCCCACATCGCCGTGACCAGTCAGAAACAGCACTGGCCAGGGGCAACCCATGGCCTTGAGTTGCTCAAACGTCATGGTGCCCGACAGCGGGGCCATGCGCATGTCAAGCAACACTACCGCTTGGCCCCAGCCGCCCTGCAAGGCGCGCGCGGCAGCCAGAAAGGCTTGCCCCCCGTCCCAGGTGGCGTTGGCCAGCCCGCGGGAGTCAAACAGCCAGGCCAGGCCATCGCGAATATCGGGGTCATCATCCACAATGTGCACACAGGGCTGGGTCATGGTGTCTCCTTGGTGGGTGGGTGCTCAGCCAATGGCAGCAGCACGGTAAAACGGGCACCGCCCAGCAAGGGGTCACGGCTGACTTCAATGCGGCCGTGGTGGGCTTCAACAATTGAGCGGCAAATCGCCAGCCCCATGCCCATGCCGCCCTCTTTGCGGCTGACAAACGCGTTGAAGATGGTGGCCTGAGCCTCGTCACTGACGCCCGGCCCGGTATCGGACACCGTCAACACGGCCATGCCTTGCACCGTGTCCGAAGACAAACCCACCCAGACCTGGGCGCGCTGGCCGCCATGCGGGGCCCAGTCCTGCGCGTTGCCCACCAGGTTGTTGACCAGATGTTCAAACAGCAACTCATCAGCCTCGACCCAAATCGGGTGCTCGGGCAAGGCCCAGGCCGGGGCCAGCGTGTTGTCGTCGCCAAACAGCACCAGCACACGCTGCAAAAACGCCACCATGTCCAACCGCTGCGGTGAGAGTTCGCGCTTGCGCGCAAATGCATTCACGCGTTTGATGATGCCCCCGGCGCGCTCGGCCAGGCGCGCCATGCGCTCCACCACCGGCAACATCTCGGACAGACTGATGCTGCCGTCGTTCAGGCGGTTCAGCAGGCCATTAGCAAAGCTGCTCAGCGCGCCCAGGGGCTGGTTCAGCTCATGCGCGAGGGTGGAAGCCACCTCGCCCACCGCCACCAGACGGCCCGAGGCTTCGAGCTTTTCCTGCTGTTGGGCTGCCATGCGTTGCGCGCGCTTGCGCTCGCTGATGTCAAGCACCGAACTCATCCAGCCGATTTGCTCATCGGTTGCGGTGTTCAGGGGCGCTTCGTGAATCAACACGTCGATCAGGTGACCGTCGCGGTGCTGGAACTGAACCTCCACGCCTTCCCCACTGGTGCCTTGCACCATGATGTCGTCATGCACGCGCTGCAAAGTCTCCATTTGTTCGGACGGCCAGTAAGGGAAGGGGGTCGCGCTGCCAATGAGTTCCGCCGCGTTGTAGCCCACCATGCGGCAAAACGCGTCATTGACATAAAGGATGTTGCCGCCAAGGTCCCACGCCCGCAAGCCAATGGTGACCGAGTTTTCCATGGCAGTGCGCAGGGCCACCTGTGTCTGCAACAAGGCCTGCACCTCCTGACGTTTCACAAAGTCACGGCGCAAGGCGTACAAACTCACCAACATGCCCAGCAAGAACAGCACAGCCACAAGGAAAAAGATGCGCGGCACCGTGGTCGGTTGTTCCTTGGTGAGTGCCACCTGCACAAACAAATCGGTGCCAGGCAATTGCAGGCCAACCCGGTAGGCGGTGGGTGTCGGCACCGGGCTGTCGTCGGTCTGCAACTGCACAAGGTGATCCTGCGTGAACCAACCCGGCAACAAGGCAGCCAGCGCCCGCTCGACAGACACCGCAGCCAGGTAATTGCCCGCAAACTGACCACGGTCAAAAAAGGGCACGGCCAGCCACACCACATCGGTGGCGTTGCCATCGGTGCGCAGCATCACTCCGGCGTAAGCGGCGCGGCGCAGCCCGCGGCTGGTGGTTTGCATCAGCGCCAGCGCCTGGGCGTTTTCTGCATGAGCCTGCCAATCAATTTCCCAACGCTCCGGGCCCACGCGCTGGTCGTTAAGCTGCCCGGCCGCGAGCCAGCCACTGGACAAAATGACGCCTGGCTCGCGCCACAGCAATCCCGCCTTCAGATCACGCGGGTCATCTGGCGCCGAAGTGCCAACACCGGAGTTCTGCTGGACCGCCTGACGCGCCAGCACCAGCAAATCGTCTTCCAGACGACGAAAATGAAATTGCACACTCTGCTCCAGCCACTGGGCATCTGCGGCACGGCGGTGAGCCGCTTCCTCATCTTCAAAGTTGTTCAGGTACAGCAACAATGTGACGACCGAGCCCACCAACAGCGCCAGCAGCCCCAGCATCCACCAAAGCGCCCGGCGGTTGCGCCCGCCATGACGCGCAGCCGACTGTTGCAGCAGGGCAAAGTCAAGTGAGCGATCAGCGGAGGGGAGCGTGGCTTGGGTCATGGTCAACCAGTCGGGTGTTCGCATGATAGCCAGTTGGTGTACCCTAAAAGGTATGTGTCCCACGCGTGCCAAGGAGCCCCCATGCACATCCGCAGTTTGTTTTTGCTTTTTGTCCTGGCCGTCATTGGCGCTTTCACGGCGCTGAACTGGGAGGTGTTCTTAGCCAACAGCCCGGTATCGCTGGGCGTTGCCACCGTGCATGCCCCGCTGGGTCTGTTGATGCTTGGTTTGCTGGTTTTTGTGGTGGCTTACTTCCTGGTGTATGTGCTGTACCTGCAGTCCACCGTGTTGTTTGATGCGCGCCGCCACGCCAAAGAATTACAAACCAACCGCGAGCTCGCCGACAAAGCCGAGGCCTCACGGTTCACCGAGCTGCGTGGCTTTCTGGATGCTGGGCTGAAGCAGCGCGCCGAGCAGCACACAACGGCGCAGCAAGCCATGATGGCGCGCCTGGATGCGCTGGAGACGGCATTACGCACGTCAGTGGAGCAAACCGGCAACTCCCTGAGTGCCTACATTGGCGAACTGGAAGACCGGCTGAGCTCCAAGCACAACTGAGCCAGCACCGCCTCGCGACAAAGATCGTTTGACTGCTGGTCTGTTGTATGGCACGCCATAGCGATTTTTCAAGGTGGAGGCGCAGGGGCGGCGCCAAGCTTGAACCGGCTTGCAAAGGACCGAACCGGCTTGATAGGGCTCAAACGCAGACTGATGCTTGACCAACTGCATTTTTGACGACGCAACGAGTGCAATGCAAACGAAAACTCCGTCACGCGTCCAAACATGTCAAACAAGGCAATGGCCAGGATCACGGAGTTGTCAACCTGCAACAGAAATGGAAGCATGACCAGACGCAGGAGCAACTGGCACAGCGACTTGCTCATTGAAAACGCCTGCAATTGCGTGTTGTCCCTGATGCAATGCAGTATTTGTGGCAGGTAAAAGACCGGCAGGATCAAGCCCGCCATGCGGTAAAGCGATTGCGTCAAGCGGTGACCACTGGTACAGCGCGGCTGGCCTTGAGGGCCTGGTAATAACTCATGTCGCTGGTGGCCACGTGGCCCACGGTGAAGCCAAGAACCAGTTGCATCACTGGCCAGCCGGGGGCCATGACAGAGCCGCCACGGATGCGTTGATCACCCGCGAAATTTTTGAAGTTTTCCTGAATCACCTGCAACTCATCAAGCATGCCGCTATGTTCAGCAGCATGTTCTGTCAGGTCTGCATATCCGATGTCACTCAGCATGCGCTCTTCATAAGAAAAGTGGGCCTGCAGGAGATTTGCAAGTTTGTCGACCGCAGGGCGAAGTACATCAAGGCTTCCGCCTGCACGCCAGTTTTCATGGACCTTGGTTCCGAGATCGAAAATCGCTTTGTGCTGGATGTCGATCGTGGGGTGCTCAATGCAAAGGTGATCTCCCCACTGAATGAGGTTATTGACCGGCAGGTGCTGAAGCTGAATCCGGCCAAATATTGCGCTGGTCATTTTTACGTTCCTTGAGAAGAGTGACTAATTTTTGATTCGACCGATAGCCTAAAGACTAAAAATCAGTCTGTACATCCCACAAATGTCGTAGTACGAATGGCAGGGATGTCGATTAGCATCAGACCCATGGGCAATGATCAAGGGCATCTTTCCCGCCAAAACTCCGGGTACACCATGCGCATACTGATCATTGATGACCATGCCCTTTTTCGGGCTGGCATGGCATTGCTGCTGCTACGGCTCGACCCGGCCGTTGAAGTCGTCGAGGTAGGCAGCGTTGAAGAAGCATTTGCACTGCTTGCACCAACACCATTTCAGTTGGTGCTGCTGGATCTGAAACTACAGGGAATGCAGGGTCTCGACAGCCTGAGTGTCATGCCACAGCACTTTCCTGGGGCAGCGGTGGTGGTCTTGTCCGGGCGGGAATCACCGCAAGCCATGTCGGAGGCGCGCGCCAAAGGGGCCTGTGCCTACCTGGTCAAGGCGATGTCTGCAGACGCCATGCTAGACGCCCTGCGCAGGGTGTTCGACGGGGACAGCCACTTTCTGATGACCGTCCCAGCCGAGGCACCCGAGACCCGACTGACACCCCGGCAACGCGACATCCTCAAGCTCCTTTGCAAAGGCCTTGCGAACAAGGAAATTGCGTTTCAACTGGGTATGAGTGACAACACAGTTCGCACCCACCTCATGCTCGTGTTCCGGCTGCTGGGGGTACGCAGCAGAACCGCGGCTGCATCTGCAGCTCGACAAATGGGCCTGTTTTAGCCATGCACCTGAATCCGGCCGACAGCCTTGGCGCCCGGATTCTCTGGCAGATGGCGGTGCGCATTGCGGTGGTGATTGCCCTGGTGACGCTGGCGAGTTATTGGCATGTGTACCGCAGCGCCACCGCCACCGGTATTGGCACGCTGACCGAATACGTGCGTGAACGCGGCGAACGCGAGAGCCAGTTGTTCCTCTTGGCCGAGGACAACCTGAAGGTTTTGATGGCAGATTTTCTGGAAAAACGTCGCAAAAGTGCCACCGGCGATGAGGATCAGGTCTTTGCAGCCGCCTTTGAGCGCAACCTCGACGGTGCCATGCGCCGACGCAGCGGGTTTGACGTGAACACAGAGCCGTCAGCTTACATTGCGGCACGGGTGAAGGTGGATGCCGAGGTGCGGCACGAGATGATCACCCTGCTCCATCTGGTGCAAGACTTCGGGCTGGCCTGGAGCAACCGCTTTGAGGCAACCTTTCTCGCCTCACTTGAAGGTCTTGCTGCGACCTATTTGCCCGGCTTGAACTGGTACCAGCAGGTCCCGCCCGACATGCAGTTTACGGACTACCCCTGGGTAGACAATGTGCTGCCCACCAACAACCCCCAGCGGGCAGCCAAATGGAGCGGCATCTGGTTTGACTGGGTCATCAAACGCTACATCGTCACCTGCATCCTGCCAGCCGACGTGAACGGCCAGTTCCGATATTTCGCAGGCACATCAGTTCGGCTGGACGACATCATCCAGCGCACCCGCGAAACAGGTCTTGCCGGTACCCACAATGTGATCTTCCGCGCCGATGGCAAGTTGGTCATCCACCCGGATGTCCGCGTGATGGCTGCGCTGCGCGAAAACAAAGGCGAATTCTCCATCCCGGTATCCGGTGATGCGCACCTGAAGGCCATCTACCAAGCCGTGGTGCAGGCACCGGGCGTGAATGTGCTAACGCTTGACGCCTACGACGAGTACCTGGGCGTGGCGCGCATCAAAGGCCCCGACTGGTACTTTGTGAGTGTCCTGCCGAAGAAGGTACTCAGCCGCCCAGCCGAATCCACCGCGCAGATGATCCTTTGGCTCGGGCTGACGGCACTGCTGCTGGAACTCGCCATTGTTGGCTGGATCATCCGCCGTCAGGTGTCACTCCCGCTGGCACTGGTCATGCAGCGCCTGGCAGCGTTCGGCAAGGGCCATTCGGGCACACGCATGGCCAGTGACGGCTCAGACGAGCTTGCGCAACTGGGCCGCACCTTCAACCAGATGGCGCAAACGCTCGAAGAACGTCAACAGCAACTGCGCGACCATGCCGCATCACTCGAAAGCAAGGTCGCTGAGAGAACACAACAACTGCAGGAAAAAGACCGCGCCAAAACCCGCTTTCTGGCCGCAGCCAGCCATGACTTGCGCCAACCCCTTCAAGCAGCCGCGCTGTTCGTTGACCACCTGAAACACTCGCCCCTTGACCAGGCGCAACGTCAGACTCTGACTTACCTTGACCTGTCGGTGACATCGCTGCGCGAATTGATAGACGGGCTGCTTGATATCTCCAGACTCGAGGCGGGTGCGGTGACGCCCGAAATCTCGGCCATCCGCGTTCAGCAAGTGTTCTCCACCCTTGACGCAGAGTTTGCGAGCCAAGCGCACGCCAAGGGCCTGCGTCTGAAAATCTTTTACCCGCAGCCAGATATTCTGGTGCAGAGCGACCCACATTTGCTGATGACGATTTTGCGCAACCTGGTCAGCAACGCCATCAAGTACACCGAGCATGGCGGCATCCTCTTGGGCGCACGCAGGCGCTGCGGCGCCGTCGTACTGCAAGTGTGGGACACCGGCATTGGCATCGATCAGGACCAGCTTGCGCGCATTTACGAGGAGTTTTACCAGATCAACAACCCGCAGCGTGACCGCAGCAAAGGCTTTGGCATTGGCTTGGCCATCGCCAGCCGATCGGCCAAATTGCTGGGTTGCCCGCTGCATTGCGTGTCCCGCTCTGGCCGGGGTACATGCTTTGAACTGATCCTGCCCAGCGTGATTCATGGTTGAAACACGCCGCCCCTGGACATAATCACGCAACGTGAACACATCCCATCTTTCACCCCCCGTCAGCCGTCGGAGATGGCTGGGCGCTTGTGCGGGCGCAGCCGCACTGCCCACCTGGGCGCTCGGATCGCCCGAGGTCACCCTGCGCTTTTCCCATGTGGTGGCCGAGAACACCCCAAAAGGCCTGGCCGCCATCCGCTTCAAGACACTGGTTGAGCAGCGCACGCACGGGCGCATCGGCGTACAGGTGTTCCCCAATGCCCAACTGTACGGCGACCATGACGAAATGCAGGCACTGCAGCTGGGTGCCGTGGACTTGGTGGCACCGTCGCTGTCCAAATTTGGCCGGATTGACATGCCGGAGTTTGAGCTTTTTGACCTGCCATTTTTGTTTGACGACCTCAGCGCCGTGCGGCGCATCACCCTTGGGCCCGTGGGGCAAAAGCTGTTGCAGGGCTTGCAACGCCAGGGGCTGGTGGGCCTGGGATTTTTTGACAACGGCTTCAAACAGATGAGCGCAAACAGGCCGCTGCTTGAACCCAAAGACTTTGTGAACCTGCGCATGCGGGTACAGGCGTCGCGCGTGATCGCCGCGCAAATGCGAGCTTTGGGTGCGCGACCGGTGACGCTTGCCTTCAGCGAAACCCGCCGCGCACTTGAAGCCGGGGTGGTCGACGGCACGGAAAACCCGGTGTCCAACTTCTGGACTCAAAACATGCACCAGGTTCAAAGCGACTTGAGCCTGACCGAGCACGGTTACCTGGGCTACGCGGTGGTCACCAACCAGCGTCTCTGGCAAAGCCTTTCCAAAAGCGACCGCGAACTGATCCAGCAAACGCTGCAAGAAGCGCTGACGTTTGCCAACCAGATTGCGGACACCCAGAACGACAAGGCGCTGTTGGCCCTGCGCAGCGCTGGCACCACGCGAGTTCACACGCTGTCGCATCCACAACGCGAGCGCTTGCGCCAGGCAGTTGCGCCAGTCCAGCAAGCGCTGGCACAACGCATCGGTCCGAGCTGGATGACCGCACTGCATCAAGCCATGGGCAAGGCAGGTGCCTGAATCATCGCCTAGTGGTCCGTTTCATCAAAAGAGATGCAAATGAAATTGATGGATTTTTTCGCCAGGCTAGGCGAGAGGAGGCGACATAGCCGTAGCTATGGCAACGACGAGCAACGACGCATGGCGGAAAAAAACAAGATTTCATGTATCGGTTTTGGTGAAACGGGCCACTAGTGGTTAACCCTGCTTGTGGCGCAGCAAGGTCAAAAAAGACTTTTTATGGCGTTATCCTGCCTTCCTTGTGAAGGATTCGCAAAATGAAAAGCAAAACCCAATTGAGCATGGCCGTGCGCCTGACCATCGGTTTTGGTGTCATCCTGCTCATGATGCTGAGCATTGCCACCTTGTCTCTGACACGCATGCAGGCATTGACCTCTGCGCTTGAAGTCATCACGGTAGAGAATGCGGCGCGGGCCCAGACCCTTAACATGATGAAGCGCCAATTGGCCGCCTATGTGCAAGCCCTGGGAGACCTTGGCAGCACCGACCTTGCGGGTGGGCCGGCCGTGCTGAAAAAAATTCAGACCGCGCTGACCGCTTATGAGGCAGCTCAATCAAAAGTTGTCGGCATGTTGCCAAGTGACACCACGGCGCAGTCTCTGCTGCAAGAGGTTCAAAAAACCGCCGTCGCCGCCCATGAGTTGCAGGCCCTTGGTGTCAAGCTGGGAGAAGGCCGTGGTGACGCCGCAGTGGCGTTTCAGGTCCGCAATGAGTACAGCAACAACACCGCCAGCTGGAGTGCCCGCCAACAGGCCTGGGGCAGGGCAGTTGACAACCTGGGCGACTGGCATGACCTGGCCAATGCCGCACATTCGGCCAGCGCCACTGCAACCGCTCAGACCGCACGCCAGGCGATCATCACAGGCGCCTTGCTGGCCTTTGTGCTGGGTTGCGGCGTTGCCTTCTGGATGGTAAAAGAAACCCGCAAGGCAGTGCACGACGCAGTCGAGGTGACACAGCGCATGGCCGGGCATGACCTGTCGCACCCCATCGACACCAGCCGGACCGACGAAATCGGTGGCGTTCTGATGGCGCTGGAAACCATGCGTGTCAATCTGCATGAGCTTGCCACGGGGGTTGGCCTTTCTTCCGAAGAGGTCGACAACTCAAGTCATGAAATTGCGCAAGGCAGCCTGGACCTGAGCACACGCACAGAAGAAACAGCCAATAAACTGCAAACCACGATGGCAGCCATCGCGCAGCTCAGCCAATCCCTGAATGAAACCACGGCACACGCCCAATCGGCCCAGTTGCTGTCGATAGAGGCCAGTGATGTCGCCACCCGCAGTGGCACTGAAATGGCGAAGGTGGTATCCACCATGGGCGAAATTGATGTGGCGTCACACAAGATTGCCGACATCATTGCCCTCATTGACGGCATCGCGTTTCAAACCAACATCCTGGCGCTCAATGCGGCAGTAGAGGCGGCCCGGGCCGGTGAGCAAGGCCGAGGGTTTGCCGTGGTCGCCAGTGAGGTGCGCAGCCTGGCCGGGCGCAGCGCCGGGGCCGCCAGGGAAATCAAGGCGCTGATTGAGGCCTCCCTTGAAAAAGTCGTCTCCGGCACCGCGCAGGTAGACCGCGCCGGCCGCACCACGCAGGAAGTGACTGCCGCAGTGCAACGCGTCAGCACCGTGGTGAGCGGAATCACCACCGAAGCCACCGAACAACTGACCCATGTGGATAAAGCCAACCACTTGGTGGGACAGCTCGACGAGGTCGCGCATCAAAACGCGGCCCTGGCCGAACAGTCAGCAGCCGCAGCGGCGTCGCTGCGCCAACAGGCCCGCCATTTGAGCGACCTGGTGCACCGCTTCAAGCTGGATGACAGCAACCGAATGGCACTCGGGTAAACCCTAGCTGTTGAAGACAACAGTTACACCGCGTCCGGTCTACCGTTATTCTTCGCATGCTTTCTTTTTTTAGTTCAACAACAGGAGACATTCATGAAGTTAAAACTTATTTTGGCCACAGCCTTGCTCGCTATCGGTGCCAGCGTCAGTGCCCAGACCATCATCAAGTTCAGCCACGTTGTGGCAGCGGACACCCCCAAAGGCAAAGCTTCCGTGTTTTTTGCCCAGAAGGCAGCCGAGCTGACCAAGGGCAAGGTCAAGGTAGAGGTTTACGCCAACAGCGCCTTGTACAAAGACAAGGAAGAAATGGAAGCCCTGCAAATTGGGTCCGTGCACATGCTGGCGCCGTCCCTGGCCAAGTTTGGTCCCCTGGGCGTGAAAGAATTTGAGGCGTTTGACCTGCCATTCATTTTCGATGACACAGCTGACCTGCACAAAGTCACACAAGGTCCGGTTGGCGCCGCCCTAATGGCCAAACTTGAGCCACGCGGCATCAAGGGACTGGCTTACTGGGACAACGGTTTCAAGGCATTCTCAGCCAACACCCCACTCAAGGCAGTTGCTGACTACAAGGGCAAAAAGTTCCGCATCCAGTCCTCCAAAGTTCTCGAAGAAGAAATTCGCTCCATCGGTGGCATTGCACAGGTGATGGCTTTCTCTGAGGTGTACCAGGCGCTGCAAACCGGCGTGGTGGATGGCACAGAGAACCCGATTTCCAATTTCTACACACAAAAAATGCATGAAGTGCAGAAGCACCTGACCCTGACCAACCACGGTTACCTGGGTTACGCGGTGATTGCAAACAAGAAGTTCTGGGACGGTCTGCCCGCGGATGTGCGCGGTCAGTTGGAACAGGCCATGAAGGAAGCCACGGTTTACGCCAACAAGATTGCCCAGGAAGAAAACGACATGGCACTGGAAGGTGTCAAGAAGAGTGGCAAAACCACGGTGTATGTGCCAACCAAGGAAGAACGCCTGGCCCTGAAAAAAGCCATGGCGCCAGTGCATACCAAGATGGCTGAGCGCGTCGGTAAGGAAACTCTGGAACAAATTTACCAGGCTACGGGTTTTGACCCGACCAAGCTCTAAACCGGCTTGACATTCCACCGCATTAAAGATTCACAGCTGGAGAAGCTTTCATGAAATTCCTTGATCACTTGGAAGAGTGGCTGGTCACCTTCCTGATGGGCGGCGCCACGCTGATCATCTTCGTTGCGGTGGTGCACCGCTATGCCGCAGGCCTGGCCATTCCCGGCGTGCAGGACTGGTTGCTTTCGCTCAGCATGAGCTGGGCGCAAGAACTGACCATCATCATGTTCGTCTGGATGGCCAAGTTTGGTGCCGCCTACGGTGTGCGCACCGGCATCCACGTGGGTGTTGACGTGCTGATCAACCGCCTGAACAAAGAGTACCGCGCCAAGTTTGTGATTTTTGGCCTGTTTGCAGGGGCTTTGTTCACGGCCATTGTGGCGACACTGGGTGCACGTTTTGTCTGGGAAAACGGCGCGCACCACTTTTTCTTCAACTTGCTGGGACAGTCCGTGGAGGGCATTCCTGAAGGTCCGACCACGCCTGACCTTGAATGGGCCACCTGGATTGTGTACAGCGCCATCCCGCTGGGAACCAGCCTGATGTGTTTCCGCTTTCTGCAAGTGCTGGTGGGTTTCATGAAGACCGGCGATCTGCCGCACCACGACCACGGCCATGTGGATGGTCTGGACGAGGAACCCATTGCAGTGGACGCCAACCCCTACGCCATGGGCGACAACCTGCACCCTCGTGACATGCATCACTCACTGGACAACAAAACGCGCGCTGACAGCGCTGCTAACAAGGGGCAAAACAAATGAATGCCGCCATTATTTTCTTCCTGCTGATGGTGCTCATGCTCACGGGCATGCCCATCTCGATCTCGCTGGGTCTCACGGTCCTGACCTTTCTGTTTGGTTTTACCGAAGTTCCGCTGGAATCAGTGGCGCTCAAGCTGTTCACCGGCATTGAGAAGTTCGAGATCATGGCGATCCCGTTCTTCATCCTGGCGGGCAACTTTCTGACACACGGCGGTGTGGCACGACGCATGATCAACTTTGCTTCCAGCATGGTCGGCCACTGGTACGGCGGCTTGGGTTTGTCTGGTGTGTTGGGTTGCGCCTTGTTCGCCGCAGTGTCGGGTTCCAGCCCGGCCACGGTGGTGGCGATCGGCTCGATCTTGCTGCCAGCCATGGTGAAAGCGGGTTTCCC